>JADFMT010000006.1 GCA_022563755.1 Patescibacteria group bacterium
ATCGGCTTCTTTATTGCCATAAGCGCTTGGGCTATAATTAATACGGTATTAGGAAATATTATAAAAACAGGAGGGGAAGACAAATTTTATAACCCGCTGACCGAAAAATTTCCTGGTTGCTAATAAATTTTTATGCAAAAACTTATCCACATCAAAATTAAACCCTTTTTGCTTAAATTTTTTGGTTTCTTTATACTAGAGATGGGTTTGGCCCGGTTGGCTTTTGCTCAAAAACTTAAAAACCCGCTGAAATACGATGATTTTGGCAAGATTATTGAGGGATTAGCGCAAGCAATTGCAACGATTGGTATACCGATTGCCGCAATCTTCATCATCTATTCCGGGCTTTTGTTTGTAACCGCGCGCGGAAACGAAGAACAGCTGACCAAGGCAAAAAAAACCTTGGGTTGGACCTTGATCGGCACGCTTCTTGTGGTAGGGGCATGGGTAATTGCCGAAGCGCTCAGTTCGCTTCTGGATAAATTATAAAATAAATTATTTACTAAAAGGTCGTTAAAATGCTAAACAAAACAAATAAAAATGGACAAAATTTATAAAATCCTGGGAAGCTCTGTCGCCTTTCTTTTCCCGATGTTGGTACTTGCGCAAGTATCTGATATAAAAGGTCTACTGAGCGCTTTTCGAAACGTCCTGAATCAAATCATTCCAATATTAATAGGATTGGCTGGTGTTATTTTCTTGTGGGGAGTTATTCAATTTATAATGGGCGCCGCAGACGAAGAGAAAAGAAGCAAGGGACGCAATTTAATTATTTATGGGTTGATTGGACTTGCAGTTATGCTATCCTTTTGGGGATTAGTTAATATACTCTTAGGAACGTTCGGTCCCACAAACGTAACTACACCCTCTGCTCCAATTGTTCCTCCCGCAAGATAAATTTAAGCGTGTTACTCTATTTTCTATGCGCCGCTTTGTTATAAGTATGTGGCCGGTATTGTTCTTTGCGCGTTTTGCTTTCGCAAAAACAACGGTCAAAGGACTTGCAAATAGAATTATAAGCGATCTTCTAAACCCCCTGATTGCGGTTTTAATTGGTGTTGCAGTAGTGGTATTTCTCTGGGGTATTGTAGAATTTATTGCAAAAGCTGGAAGCGAGGAAGCACGAACAACCGGTAAAAAACACATCATCTGGGGTTTAATTGGTCTTGCCATTATGATCTCGGTATTCGGAATCATAAATATTCTTTCAAACTTCATCTGCAGTGGTCCGTGTTAAACAAGGTTTTAAAATATTTTTGTCTGCTTCTTGGCATCCAGTGCCTGATTAACTAGTCGGTCAGCTTCTTTATTCTTTGCGCGAGGAATGAATGCGAATGCAATGCTCCCGAAATCTATTTTTAGATTCCAGATTTTAAGAAAAAGCGGGCATAATTTTTCATCTTCTATTTTATATTCTCCATTGAGCTGCTTTGTAATCAATTCTGAATCTGTATAAAGCTCAATATTCATTTTCTTTGTAGAATCCTTGCCAAAAAGCTGCTTTGCCTTCTTAAGCGCAAAAATAACAGCTTCATATTCCGCCTCATTATTGGTTCGCCTCCCTAAAAATTCCGAATATTTTTTTACTATTTTCCCTTCCTCATACTGAATTACTACCCCAATGGCTGCGGGTCCTGGGTTGCCTCTCGCACCGCCGTCGGTATAGATCACGAGTTTTTGAAAATTACCCTTCATACTTTACGAAAGTCCACAATTCTTAAGCGCAATTCATCATACCCTCTAAAATTTGACATTTCCATGGCTGCGGCCAAATCAATATGGTCGCCCCTGGCAACGGGGTCAGGATGATTAGAGATCCAAAACCCAATGGCCTTTATTATTTTGCCACCTGCATTTTTAAACGTAAATTCCAAGTGAATGCCATCGCTACCAAAGGTACGAACACTCTCTACTCTTAAATTCTTAAAAAGAAATGTGGGTTTGGAATTCCCCTGCCCAAACGGCTCAAAGCGCGAAATTTCACCTATTGTTTTCTTATTTACTTCATCTAACGTTAGTTCTTTCTCTATAATAAGCTCGGCGTAAAGATTTTTTTCTTTCGGTAATTTTTCAAAGGCCGCTTTCACTTTTGTCTCGAATTCCTCCAGATATTCTTCTTTAAGCGAAAACCCGCTTGCCATAGCGTGGCCGCCAAAATCAATATACATTTCCTCACCGCTTTTTCGCATCAACTCTACCACATTAATCGTGCCGTCACTTCGTATGGAGCCCTTGATGGTCTCGCCATCTGCTTTTCCCCAAAGAATCACTGAGCGAGAAAATGTCTCAAGTAAACGATTTGCGGCAATGCCTAGTACGCCCGGCTGCCAAGAAAGATCTCCTAATATGACTATGGAAGGCGGGTTATCTGCAGAGATCTGCTTTTTTGCATAATCTATCACTTCCTTGACCAATATTTTTCGTTCCTTATTTTTTTCCTCAAGTCTTCTTGCAAGCCGTCGGGCTTCCTCGGATGATTTAGTCATTAAAAGTTCGCCCGCAATCGTTGCGTGGTCCATACGTCCGGCAACATTAATGCGCGGTGCAATCATAAATGCGATATCATCTACGCGAATAGAAGATAAATCCATTCTCATCCCTCTTGCCATCTCGCAAATCCCCAATCGCCTTTTTTTCTTTATAACCTCAAGCCCCCAATACACCAGCGTCCGATTTTCACCTTCAAGAGGAACCATGTCTGCGACCGCAGCAATCGCAACCACATCTAAAAGCCACTTCTCCCAGCCCGAAACTAGCCCGAACGATTCTTTTCTCAAGAGGGCTGAAACGGTCTTAAATGCGAGGCCGGCTCCGGAAAGACCGTTAAAAGGATAGGTTTCGTCAGGCTGGCGGGGATCTAAAATGGCATAGGCCGGAGGCCACTTTGGAGGAACAAGATGATGATCAATAACGATTACATTGATTCCTTTGTCTTCGGCCTCTTGAATTTCATTGAAATTCGTAATCCCATTGTCAACCGTAATAATTAACTCGGCATTTTTTTTAAAAAGGGCGGAAAGTGATTTTTTCGTAAGGCCGTAGCCTTCTTTATAACGATCGGGATTATAGATCTCGAAATTCTCAAAGCCAATGGCGTGGAAAAAATCGCCAAAAACAACGGAGCCGCATACTCCATCGGCATCGTAATCGCCGAAGATAATGATTTTCTCTTTTCCTTTAATGGCTCTTAAAATTCGCTCGACTGCGCGTTCCATGTTTTTCATCAAAAATGGATCGTGGGTGTCGCGTTCGTAATCAGGATTTAAAAATTTTTCTGCCTCGTTTTTTGTTAAAATCTTACGATTAAAAAAGAGCTGGCGACTTAAGTCGTCATACTCTCCGAACTCTTCTTCAAAGTTTTTTGAGTACGGCTCCTTTAATTTCCAATCCCGCATCATTTCTCTAATACTTCAATACCCGGTAATGTTTCCTCGACCAAGAAATCCAGCATGGCACCGCCCGCGGTTGAGACAAAAGAAAATTTGTCTAAAAGTTTTTGCTGGTCCAGGAAACTTGCGGTATCCCCGCCGCCCACAATCACCTCAGCGCTTACGGAACCCAATGCACGCGCAAGCGACAGGGTTCCGTGAATAAATCCGCCTTCTAAATACCCCAGAGGACCGTTCCATAAAATAAATCGACTTTTTTTTGCAAGACTTACAATACGCGCAATACTTTTTGGACCAAGATCATAAATAAGGTCGCTTTGCTCCAACGCCTCTATAGGAATCGTTTTCTTGTGCTTTCCCCGTAATACCACAACATCGCGGGGCATTAAAATTTTAGAAGAGGTACGGCCAATGCGAGAGGTGCGATCTAAAAGAATCGGGGCGATCATTGCTCCTCCAATTACAACCGTGTCTGCTTTTTTTAGAAATTTTTCTAAAAAGGGCGCTTTAGTTGCAAACTTATTACCACCCAGAATAAAAAGAAAGGGACGAGGGGGTTTAAAAGCACGAGAAAGGATTTTTACTTCTTTTCGAAACAGAGATCCTGCAAAAGATGGAAGATATTCAGGAATGCCAACAATAGAGGTGTGTCTACGATGCGAGACGCTAAATGCTTCGTTGATGTAGAGATCACCGAGCAATGCTAGCTCTTTAGCAAACGCTGGACTGTTGGATTTTTCACCCGGCTCCAGCCTAAGATCTTCGAGCAGCAAAACATCGCCCGGTTCCATACCGTCGATCATCCTTTTTACTTTTTGACCGGTCACTGTGCTAGAGAAACGAAATCCTTTGAGTTTAGACTTTAAAAATTGCCCAACTCCTCGCAAGCTGTAATAACGATCATCGATTTCGAGATGACTCATTAAAATAATGCGCCCCCCTTTGCGGCTAACCTGTTGAATACTCGGTAGGGTACGGAGTAAACGAAAATCGCTTTCCACCTTCCCTTGTTTCAAGGGAACATTAAAATCAACGCGCATCAAAATACGCCTATCCTTGAGATTCAACGGAATCGGAGCAAAGTGAATCATAGTTTAAGGATGCGATTAAATTCCTTTGCAAGAAGTGAAGTTCCTCCTACTAGAAGTCCATCCACGCCATCGATCTTTAAAAACGTACGGGCATTTGCAGCGTTTACAGACCCGCCATATAAAATCGGTGTCTCGTGGGCCGCGCTTCGGCTGAAAATCTCAAGGAGCGTGCGCCGGATATAGGTTACCATCTCAAAAAGATCTTGGGGTTTTATGGTTCTGCCCGTACCGATCGCCCAAATAGGTTCGTAGGCAATGATAAGATTTTTTGCCAGGTTTTTTGAAACTCCTTCTAAATCTTCTTGGAGTTCGCGACGCACGATGTGATGAAAATTCTCGTCACTCCGATCACGCTCCCCTACGCAAAGCACTGTCTTAAGTCCGGCCTGCAGCGCTGCTTTCACTTTTTTATTGATCATGAGATCGTTCTCTGCAACGTGCTCTCGTCTTTCTGAGTGCCCAAGGATGACATAGCGAACCTGCAAAGATTTTAACATCCGGGGAGAAATCTCTCCGGTAAAAGCGCCTTCGTCCGCCCAAAAAACATCTTGTGCCCCTAGCTCGATGAGGCGGCTTTTTTTAAAGCGAGAAATAAAAACAAAAGGGGCTGCAATAACCACTTTTACATTTTTTGCCCCGTGTGCTCCTTTTCTGATGTCGTAAAAAAGCCGAACCGCTTGCGCAGGAGTCGAGGGATTCATTTTCCAGTTGGCTATTATTAATTTCTTCATACGACTTCCCGATGTTTGAGGTGGCGGCGAACCCACCAGATAACACCTGCAATGAGTAACGCTAAGATAAGAATGTCGAATCTACGAAAATACTCCTCGGCCGCCTGCCATCTCTCGCCCAAAAAAACACCAAGCCAGGCAAGAAACCATACCCACGGGATAATACCGATGGATGAAAAAAATGTAAATGTCCAAATGTTCATGCGAGCAACACCCGCAGGAAACGAGATAAAGGTGCGTACCACCGGAAGGATGCGGCCAATAAAAACCGCCCATACTCCCCAGCGTCGAAACCAATGCTCCGCCAAATCAATATCTCGAGTATGAATCAGTACATATTTTCCAAACCGCTCAATAAACGGCCTGCCTGCAAACCGCCCGAGTCCGTAAAGAATAAAAGATCCGGCGATGTTTCCAAGCGTTCCCCATATGATCAAAGTCCAGAAATTAAACACACCGGTCGTAACCAAAAAACCTGCAAACGGCATAATAATCTCAGACGGAACTGGTACACCTGCAGATTCCAATACCATCAACAAAAAAACGCCTCCGTATCCCAGTTTTTCAATCGTAAGCGAGATCAACGAACTGAAGGCCGACAAAAATTCGTATACCATATTAGGCGCGCCGCAAGGTGGAAGCCGATTCTTCCGGAGAAATCGCAACCACCTCGATACCGGTTCCTAATTCGAGTCCGGCCCAAATTGAGGTATGCGGCAGAATCTCCATATGCCAGTGGTAATAATCTGCAACCACTGCTTTTGCCGGAGCAGTATGGATAAAAAAATTATAGTCCGGATCACCGATTCCTTTTTTTATTTTTTTAAGCGCAGACCTTAATGCATCGGCAAGCTCTCGGCGATCTGACTCGCTCATCTTGTCAAAGTTTGCTGAATGGACCTTGGGGAAAATTCGAGTCTCAAAAGAAACCCGGGGTGCAAAAGGCTCAATGACAACAAATTTCTTATTTTCATAGATAATCCGGATTTTTGCTTTGCGCTCCCAGTCAAGCATTGAGCAATGCACGCATTTACCGTTTTGCGTGTAGTAAAGACGAGAGCCCTCAAGGCTGCGGATTACATCCGGGGGAGTAATGGGAAGGGCAATCAGCTGTGAGTGCGGATGCACAATGGTTGCGCCGGCGTGCAAACCCTGGTTATGAAAAATTAAAATGTACTCGATACACGCTTCGCGCGCAAGAGCCTGGTAGCGTTCATGGTAAGCCTGCAGAAGAGTCTCGACTTCCTTTTGAGTCATCTCTGAGATTCTTCTTCGATGATCTTTGGTAATAATCACTTCGTGAAATCCTACCCCGTCCATAATATAATACGGTCCCTCAGCGACTTGCCCGGGACACCGATCAAGGGGAGTTAAAGCAGGATATTTATTTGGAATAATCTGTACCCACCAGTCTTTTAGTGTTGAATCGACTTTCTTTGATCTTTTTGTGGGGTGCGCTATCCATAAAAGGGGCGCGGGATTACCGTTTGCTTGCGGGTTATCAAAGGGACAGTTTTTCTCAATCGCCGGCAAAATTATTTTTTTTGCACTATGAACCTGCGGCCGTTCGGACCTGCGAGATGCAACTAAAATCCAGTCACCGGAAACCAAGTCTTTACGGAATTCCGAGACGGCCTTAAAACTTTTTTTCTTAGACTTCATATTTCCCAGACAAAAAATTTAATCTAATTTTGATGGTTTCATACAGAACCTGAAAATAGGTAGAAAATCGCACATGACTTTTGGGATCATTAATCCAATAGGCCGGGACCATGCCAATTTTATATCCAAGCGCACGCGCGAGTGCGAGAACTTCAATATCAAAACCCCAGCCAGGAATTTTTTGCTGAGAAAAAATTTTCTCAGCCGCAAATTCGCGAAATGCTTTAAACCCGCACTGGGTATCCCAAATGCCCCGCACCACCACAAGCTGAATAAATAAATTTCCGGCCTGCCCCAAAAACCGCTTATACCACGTTTGGGAAGTGGCTTGTTGTGCTCCGAAAGCGTCTCGGGAATCCCGAGAACAGATCACCACCTCATACCCCTGATCAAAAAGAGGGCGCATTTTATCAAAATGCGAAATATCGGTTGAGTTATCCGCATCGGTAAATAAACGAATCTCCCCGCGGGCATTCAGCATCCCCTCGCGAACCGCATCCCCTTTTCCTTTGTTATCTTTTTGATCGATCACGGATAAATTAGAAATCCTATCCATCTTGTTCTTTATAACGCTAACAGTATTATCTGTAGAGTTGCCCGAAACCGCAATGATCTCTGAAGAATAAGACTGCCTTTTTAAATATGCCCAGACTACATCCAGCATACGCGCAATCCTGTCTTCCTCATTATAGGCCGGAATAATGACGGAAAGATAAATCCCTTGGTTCATGATTCTATTGTATCACTCGGCCTCCAACGGCTCAATGCGCTCTCCCGTTTGGGTTTAGTTTTTCCGAGCGCCGATCCAACCAACTTTGAAGAATGAGCGCGGCAGACGAGGCGTCAATTTTATGAGGCGGGGCCGCACCCGAGGTTTTTATGGCAGCTGAAGTATAGACCTCATTTTCTAAATGAATCGGGAGTTTAAAAGTCTCGCCAAGTTTTTTAGCAAATACACGCACCTCACGCGAAAGGTCGGTTTCCTTAACGTCCAGACCGACGGGAAGACCGATTACAATTTCTGTGACATCATCATTTAAAATCGCTTCATTGATATAGTCACGAATGTACGACCAGACATTTGATTGTATGGTTTTGGGAAAGGCAATTTTTTCTTCTTTATCAGAAAGCGCAAAGCCAATTTTTTTTGTGCCGTAATCAATACCTAAAATTCTGGGCATACTCTTTATGATAGCGACTGGCGAGTTAATATGACAGCACCATTTTTTGTAACCAGTAAAGTATGCTCAAAATGCGCTGCGCCCGATCCGTCTTTTGTTCGCCACGTCCAGCCATCTTTATCTAGAAAAATTTGCGGCCTGCCTTCTACAATAATAGGTTCAAGCGCAATCACCATACCTTCTTTGAGCCTTGAACCACTCCCCTTCTTCCCGTAATTTGGAATCATCGGCTCTTCATGAACTCTGCGACCGACCCCGTGCCCAACCAATTCTTTAACCACTTGAAATCCTTCTGCCTCAACAAACGATTGAATAGCATGCCCGACATCGCCAATATGTGCTCCGTCTCGGCATTGCTGGATGCCTATAAAAAGCGCTTCTCTGCATACTGCAATTAACTTTTGAGCCTGCTTGTCCCCTTTCCCAATCACAACCGTTAAGGCAGAATCGGTAAAAAGTCCTTTGTATTTTATCCCTAAATCCAAACCCACGATATCGCCGTCTTCAAGCACTCGCGCGCCTGGAAGACCATGTACAATCTCATCATTAATCGACACACAAAGGCTAGCAGGAAAAACTCTGCCGGATACTTTGTATCCCTTAAACGCAGGTATAGCTGCAGCTTTTAAAATCTTCTCCTCTGCCAGGCGGTTAAGCTCTTCGGTTGAGATTCCAGCGCGCGCGTATTTTGCAACTCCTGACAAAATGCGGGCAAGTATTTGCCCGCCTTCCTTCAAAATTTTTTCTTCTTTCTTTGATTTTATGATCATTTTTAAGTTAATTTTAACGCCAGAAGAATGTCTTGGTGAACTTTCAAAATAGACTGCTCGCCATTAACCTCGATAACCGGATGCTTATTTTTTAAAAAATCTAAACCAGGTATTGTACGCTCATTATACTCATCCATTCGCGTTCTAAACAGGCTCTCGTCGTCTATGTCGCGCTTTTGCAAAACACCATCACCCTCTGGGCAAGGTGTCCCGGGCTGCAATTCTTCGGACAAAATAAAAACATGGCTGCTATCTTTTTCGCAAATTAATCTTTTTGCTGAACGCTTACGAAGTTCTTCCTCGTCAACTTTAATTTCAACTATCTTTATATTTTCTTTACCAAAAAGATCAACCAAAAACGGATAAAATCTCTCCGCCTCATAAAGAATCCTGAGAGAACCGTCGTAAACAATTCCCTTACTCTGATCAAAAATTTCCTGCGTTTTTCTTTTTGCTATCCGAAAAACCCACGCCGAGTCAAGAAGTATACCTTTTGCATAGAGCTCTTTTTGCCTAATCGTTTCGGGGTCGTCATGAGTTTGCATATAATGCTTACAAATTTGACTCGATATAAAATGAAAAAAGTCCAATTTCTCTGCCAAAAGCCTTGCCTGGGTTCCTTTGCCAGAATTTGGAGGGCCAAAAATAATTATAGCCGATTTTTTTATCATGAGAGCTCCTTATCAATGTTCATAACCCAGTTTTAATAATATATAAAAATTATACTTTTGCAATTACTCGTATTCGCGCATCACGATTTGGGCTTCAATTTTTTTGATCGTCTCAAGCACAACGGAAACCACAATCAAGAGAGCGGTTCCACCGATGGTTAGCGTAATGATGCCGGTTACGGCACGCATGGCAAGCGGCAAGACCGCAATCGCGCCCAAAAAGAGCGCTCCCATCAGTGTGGTACGGCTGATAATTTTATAAAGAAACTCTGCCGTATTTTTGCCCGGCCGGATGCCGGGAATAAAGGCGCCGGATTTCTGAAGATTCGATGAGATTGATTCTGGATCAAAGGTAACGGCCGTGTAGAAATACGTAAAGAGAAATACCAACGTAAAATACAAAATAGCATAAATCCACGGGCTATTTAAAAAATTCAAGAGCGCGCCAGATATTGTCTGCACAATCGGACTTGGAATGCCCGAGAGAAAACTAATAATCATCTGCGGGAATAATAAAATGGAGAGCGCAAAAATGATTGGGATAACGCCCGCTTGATTAACACGAAGCGGCAGGTAGGTTGACACTCCTCCGTACATCTTCATCCCCCGAATTCGGCGCGCATAGGTTACAGGCACGGGTCTTTGACCTTCGGTAATGATCACAACCCCTGCAATAATCAGTATGGCCGCAACCACAAAGCCTAAGATAATCGGTATCTGAGAAGGATCCAGTGTAAAAAAAGTGCGACTGATTGCTTGAGGGAGCGCGGCTACAATGCCTGCAAAAATTAAAACAGAGATTCCGTTCCCAATGCCATATTCTGATATAAGCTCTCCTAGCCACATCAAAAGGACCGAGCCGGCCGTGACAATCAAGACATTGATCAAGCGCTCAATCGTGGTGAGCTCCCCCAAAATGCCCTCCCTTGCAAGCAAGGTTAAAAGCCCAAATCCCTGAAGAATTGCCAAAGGAACCGTAAGAAGCCGAGAATACTGATTGAATTTTTTCCGGCCCGCCTCTCCTTCCTCGTGATACATCGCTTTAAGTCCGGGAAAAATCATCGTCAAAAGCTGCATAATAATGGAAGCCGTAATATACGGCCCCACACCCAACATCATGATGGAAAGGTTTTCTAAAGCGCCTCCGGTAAAAATATTTAAAAGGCCAAAAAACTGATTTCCGCTGAAAAAGGCGGCGAGCCTTTCAACATTGACTCCGGGAATCGGAATCGCCGCCCCCACCCGGAAAAGAGCCAGAATACCCAAGATGAAAAGAAGCTTTTTTCGAAGATCTGGATCTCTAAATATGAGTTTGAGTTTTCGCCAAAAATTTTGCCACATGCCAAATTTATATGAACGCTAGTGAATAAACCCTCCCGCCTTTTCAATCTTCTCTTTTGCGCCCTTGGAAACCTGACAATCTTTAATCACGAGTTTTTTTGAGATGATACCAGAGCCAAGTAGTTTTATAATGGGAGTCTTCATGCGCGTACGCTTAATTAAACCGCGGCGCAAAAGTTCGGTAGGTGTTACGACGTCCGAATCTTTAAAATATTTATCAAGTACCTGGATATTGATCACGACTCTAGGCTGCGGTCTAACCTTCATACGATACCCCCGAAGTTTGGGGATTTTTTTTATTTGATCTCGCATGGCCGGTCGAATCTTTCTGCCGGCACGCGCTTTCTGACCCTTAATTCCACGACCAGAATAGGTACCGCGTTTACCCCCGCGGCCGATCCTTTTTTTTCTTTTTCTTTTTGTATTAGGTCTTAGCTGGTGCAGTTGTATCATCTTTAGATTTTATCTTTTTTAATGCCTCGATGGCCGCACGCGCGTTTGAAATTTTATTTTTCGAGTGCGAGAGAATTTTTGCGGACGCATTTCGAATACCAGCAAATTCCAAGACGACTCGTACTGAACTGCCCGCTACCAATCCATGTCCTTCCGATGCAGGCCGCATGATGACCTTCGCGCTTGAAAATTTAGCCATTACATCATGTGCAATGCTTCCTCCTTTTGTGATTGGCACGCGGATCGCGTGCTTTCGGGCTTCACGAAAAGCTTTTTGGATTGCCATAGCCGTATCCTTTCCTTTTCCAATCCCCACGCCTACTTCACCCGAACGATCCCCGACAACCAACGTTGCCCGAAAACTAAACCGGCGTCCTCCGGCAACAACTCGAGTCACTCTACGAAGATCGATCATTTTTTGGACAAGTTCTAATCCCTCTGAGCTTAATTTTTTTTCAGGTCCTCTTCTTGCCATAATTAAATCGTAAGACCGCCTTCACGTGCTCCTTCGGCCAGTGCCCGCGTTCGACCATGATACGCATATCCTCCCCGATCAAAAACAGCCTTTTTAATATTTCTGCGTTGCGCTTCTTTGGCAAGCGCGCTCCCCAGCATCCGAGATTTATCTACTTTACTTACACGCTTCCCTTTTGGTATCTTAATCACGCCGTCAGACATACCAACGAGCGTGCGACCCGAGAGATCATCAATTAATTGAGCAATCACATGTTTATTTGAACGATAAACCGAAAGACGCGGACGGTCCGGCGTACCGCTTATTTGACTGCGCACTCGTTTATGCCTCCGGGCTCTTTTATTTATTTTTTGTTTTGTGTCCATATAAAAAAATCTATCCGGCGGTTGCCACTCTCTTGCCGGCCTTTCTTCTAATTACCTCTCCTACGTAACGTATGCCCTTTCCTTTGTAGGGCTCGGGTTTTCGGACCTGACGGATGCGCGCTGCTTCATTACCCACGATCTCTTTGTTTGTTCCCGAGACTGTAATGACGTTTTTCTCAGCCTTGAACTCGGCCCCTTCCGCCGGATGAATGGTTACCGGGTGTGAAAATCCTACATGAAGCACCAAGGATTGATCACGAACCTCGACCCGATATCCAATTCCTTCAATTGCGAGTTTCTTTTCAAATCCCCTTGTTACCCCCTCGATCATATTACGCAGGTGACTTGTATAGGTACCCGAGAGCGCGCCACTGTATTTGGTTTCGCGTACAATCTTAACCAGGGCCTCAGAAGAAGAAATCTCAAATGTAATATCATGAGGTACCGAACGACTAAGCTCTCCCCTTGGTCCTTTAACCAAAAGAGCATGGTCCCGAAGCTCTACCATAACTCCTTCGGGTATCGCTATTGGTTTTTTTGCTAAACGGCTCATGCCAAATTTATATGAACGCTAGTGAATAAATAAATTTAATCATTTTTTGGGCAACTCCTTAATAAACTTCTCCTAAAATCTCTCCCCCTACTTTTAATTTACGTGCCTGTGTCCCGTCCATGATGCCTTTCGATGTTGAGACGATATAACATCCATAACCTTTTTTAGAAAGCCTTATATCTTTATAGCTTCTGTAGAGACGCCGAGAGGGCTTTGAAATACGTTTCAGGTCAGTAATTTTCCCTTTTTTTGAGGCATCGTAATACAGTGCGAGCTCAATCATGCGCCGATTTTTCTTGCCCCGGCGAATAACCTCCCTCACAAAACCACGATTTTGCAGAAGTCGAGCGATCTCCATTTTTATTTTTGAATGCGGCACCAAAACTACCTGAAGCTTTGCCATCTGGGCATTTTTAATACGGCTAAACATGTCTGCAATGGGATCGGTCATATTACCAGCTACTTTTACGAATTCCAGGTATAGCTCCCTCATTTGCGAGCTCCCGAAAACAAATTCGACACAAATCAAAATCCCTCATATATCCCCTTCCTCTTCCACACCGAAAACACCTACGTACGACGCGCGACTTGTACTTTGGTTTTTTTTTGGACCTAGCAATGGTTGAGGTTTTTGCCATAGATTTATCTCTTAAATGGTATCCCAAATGCCTTTAGTAACGCTACTGCTTCTTCCCGGGACCGAGCTTGGGTAACTAATGTAACCTCAAGTCCAAAATGGGTCTTGATATCTTCGTCAATCATTTCTGGAAATACCATATGCTCCTTAAAGCCCAGTGTCAAGTTCCCTGAGGCGTCAACGGAGTTGGGATCAATGCCGCGAAAATCTCGCACGCGAGGAATCACAATCATGATAAGACGCTCTAAAAAATCATACATTCGACGTGCCCGAAGCGTAACTCCAAAACCAATCACCATTCCTTCTCGACTTTTAAAAGTAGCAATGGATTTTCTGGCTTTACGGGGGACAACTTTCTGTCCTACGATCAACTCAAGGTCCTTTTGAATCATTTCTTTTTCTTTCTCGTCCCTGCGCCCTACTCCCGTATTGATTGCAATTTTCAGAACTTTTGGCACTTCTAAATCATTTAGAGAATCCAATTCTTTTTTTAACTGGGGAATGATTGTATTTTTGTATTTTTTCATTAACTCGCTCATTGAATCTCTGCGCTACATTTTCGACACACTCGAATTTTTTTTTCCCCCGCCATCAAGCGTCCTGTCCGCTGGGGTTTCTTGCAGAATGGGCAAATAAGCATCACATTCGAAAGATGAATAGGAAAAGCCACCTGCACAACCTGCCCTTTCTCTCCTTGTTTCTTCGCTCTACGATGACGCTTCCGGATATTTACACCCTCAACTAAAACCTTATCTTCTTTGGGAAAAACGTCGAGCACTTTACCGTTTTTGCCCCGATCTTTTCCGGATAAGACGCGCACCGTATCTCCTTTTTTAATAAAACGTATGGGCATACTAGACTATTTCTGGGGCTTGCGAAATTAGCTTCGTAAAACCCCGCTCTCGCAATTCTCTGGGGATGGGTCCGAAAATACGCCCTCCTTTTGGCTCTTTCCCATCCACAATCACCGCTGCATTATCGTCAAAGCGAATATAGGAACCATCCCTGCGCCGATAGGGCTGGCGTTGACGTACAATTACGGCACGCACAACATCTTTCTTCTTTACTTCCTTTCGCGGCTCAGCCTTTTTAACCGATGCTGTAATCACATCCCCAATCCGGGCGTAACGCCGCCTGGATCCTCCTAAGACCTTAATGCACTGAATAAGTTTTGCGCCGGAATTATCGGCTACCCGTAATAAAGATTGGTTCTGGATCATAACTACATTTTCTTTACTACCCTCCACCGTTTCGTCTTAGAAATCGGGGCGGCGGCTTCAATAATAACGTCTTCTCCTTTTTTATACTGATTTTCTTCGTCATGAACATGATACTTTTTCGATCGTTTAAGATATTTCTTGTAGAGCGGGTGCTTGATATAGCGCATGCATTTTACCACAATGGTTTTATCCATTGCATCGGAGACAACCTTCCCTTTTAATTTTTGTTTAACAATACTCATGTCGCTTGGCGGAACCGGGTTAAAATTCTTGCAATGTTACGTTTGATAAACATCCCCCCTTTAACATTCTTTGTCTTCCCCTGACTAAGTTTGAAACGAAAACTACGCAATTTCTCTCTTTCGTTCTCTAAGAGTTTTTCCAGTTCCTTTTTATCTTTTTGCCCTACAATATCTTTTTTCATCGACTCAAAATCTTTGTCTTAATGCCTAATTTACTGGAAGCTTTTCTCAAGGCCTCTTTCGACAACTCCTCACTGATACCGTCAATCTCAAACATAATCCGGCCTGCTTTAACAACCGCAAAATATCCTACCGGATCTCCTTTCCCTTTACCCATTCCTACCTCTGGTGGTTTTGAAGTCTTAGGCCGGTCCGGAAAAATGCGGATCCACATTTTGCCTCCTTTTTGAAGATAGCGCGATATTACTTTTCGGGCTGCTTCGATTTGCTGGGCTGAAATTTCTCTCCCTTCCTGTGCTTTGAGTCCAAAGGATCCAAAGGAAAGCTTTATGGCACGGCTTTCAATCCCTCGTTCACTCCCGCGAAGCCTCTGCCATTTTCGATGTTTAACTTTTTTAGGGAATAAAATCATTTTTCAAATATCTCTCCCTTATAAATCCAGACTTTAATCCCAATATCCCCGTACGGAAGATGTGCGCGCTCGCGTGCAAAATCAATATCTGCCCGAATCGTCTGTAAAGGAATCCGCCCCTCCATCAACCATTCCCGCCGGCCCATATCGGTGCCCCCCAATCTGCCCGAGAGTGCAATCTTCACTCCCTTAACTTCTTTATGTGCGGCCACCTTGCTAATAGCTTGCTTAAGCACTCTGCGAAACGGCAGGCGTTTCTCAAGACCTTCGGCAACCATTTTTGCGACAATGACCGCATCCGTCTCCGGGCTTTTTACCTCTTCAATCGAAAGCTTAAGTTCGGACGGCTTGAACAGTGCGAATTTTTTAATCCGTTTCTCAACTTGATTTTTGAGTGACGTAACCCCCGCGCCCGATCGCCCAATAATAAGCCCGGGGCGCGAGGTATGAATAATGATATGAAAAAGCGTGGGTGAGCGTTCAATGTCAATTTTGGACACATACATACTCGCAAGATGCACCGTTAACCATTCACGCAGCTGAACATCGGCTTTTAAAAATTCTCGGTAATGACGACGATCAAACCAGCGCGATCTCCAATCACGAATTTGTCCCAATCGAAACGCATAGGGATGAACTTGGTGGGTCATGGTTTTATATTTTTATCTTTACGCTCATCCAGTTCAACCGAAACATGACTGGTTTTTTTTCTAATCATATGTGCTGTTCCGCGCCACTTGGATCGATATCGCTTAAACACGGGGCCTTCATTAACCGTAATTGCAGAGATATAAAGATCATTCTCTGCTTTATCAAAATTATGCTTTGCATTGGCAATAGCAGATGCTAAAAGTTTTGCAAGATGTTTTGCGGACTTTTTCTTAGAAAACGCTAATGCCGCCTTCGCTTGACGCATGGGTTTACGACGAATCAAATCCGCAACGATACGAACTTTTCTGGGTGCAATATGTAAATAATTTAATTGGGCTTTAATCTTCATGTCATTAAAAAACGCTAAGCGCCTTCTCCCTTCGCTGTGGTGGCGGCTTTCTGTTCAAGTTCACGCTGCATCTTTCCGCCGTGGCGGACGAATTTACGGGTGGGGGAAAACTCCCCTAACCGATATCCCACCATGTCCTCAGTTATCATTACCGGAATAAAATCTTTCCCGTTATGCACCCCGAAGGTAAAACCGATCATCTCAGGACTAATTTGGGAGTTGCGCGACCAGGTTTTAATAACCGTTTTTGAACCACGCTCTAAGCGGCTAATTTTTTTTAATAATTTTGGATCTACATAGGGACCCTTTTTTGCGGATCTGGTCATGCTATTTTTTCTTACGCTTTTTACGTCTTGTGATGATCAACGCATTCGAATATTTATGGCGTTTTCTTGTCTTCACTCCCCGGACTCCTTTGCCCCATCGATTTTTCGGGCGCCTGGTGCCGCGAGGCTGTTTCCCTTCCCCTCCCCCGTAAGGATGATCAACCGGGTTCATTGCCGATCCCCGTACCGTAGGCCTGATTCCCATCCGGCGAGACCGGCCGGCTTTGCCAATTGTGACAAACCCATGTTCTTCATTTGAAACCGAGCCAATACTTGCCCACGCGTTTTTATGAATGGATCGGACTTCTGAGGACGGCATCTTAAGCTGAGTATAGTTATCTTCTTGGGCAAGTACCTCTGCTCGAGCAGCTGCAGCTCTTACCAGCTTTGCTCCGCCTCCTACCTGAACCTCGATATTATAAACCGAAGACCCAACCGGAATCAAGCGAAGGGGACGCCGATTCCCGGGTTTTAACGGAGCTTTCTCGGAAGCAACAATCTCATCTCCCGCCTTCACACCCGCAGGCATAAGGTGATAACGATACTCACCGTCTTTATAAAGCACTAACCCGATGAAACCCGAGCGATTCGGATCGTATTCAATGCTGATCACGGTTGCCGGTATATCGTGCTTGTTGTATCTGAAATCAATATCCCGATAAAGTCGTTTCTCGCCAGATCCTTTGTGCCTGGTCGTAATACGGCCTTTACGATTGCGGCCTACCGAGCGATGCCGCCCGTAAGTCAAACTTTTTTTAGGTCCGCCGGTTGGCGAACGGGTTAAAAGCGCCCGATAATCAATCACTTGCATATGACGACGGGATGGAGTTGTGGGTTTATACTTTTTCATACAAATTCAATCTTCTGCCCCTTTTTTAAAGTAATAATCGCTTTTTTATATCCGGGACGCCTTCCAATGATTCGACCTAAACGACGCTTACGCGATGGAATATAAATGATGCCTACTTTCTCCACATTTACTTTATAGAGTTCTTCTACGGCTTGGCGCAAAACCTGCTTGGTTGCCCTTGGAGATACTCGAAAACTATAGACTCCTCTTTCTGCAAGCCAGGATGTCTTCTCGGTAGTATGAGGTTTTAACAAAACCACGCTAGCAGATTTAGAAAAGCCTACCTGTGTCTCTTTCGGCTTTTCCTCCCCGACGCGCTCTTTGCTCGTAGCTCCAACCCGCTCCCCCGACGTGACGTCGGCCCTTTCGGCCATCGGGGCTTCGGCAGAAGAAACCACCTTACGGGGAAGAGATTTTTGCAGCTTCTTACGCGCTTGTTTTTTTCTAAAAAAATCCAAAAGTGTCATGATACTTTTCCTAAACGGATAATATCGTCTTTGGTCATCATTATATATCGATTAGAAAGGAGATCGAGCGCATTTACATTTCTTGCCTCCATGATTTTTACGCCCGGAATGTTTCTCAGTGCGAGCACGCTCTTTTTATCCACGGGACTAATAATGATTTTTGTTCCCTTTTTTGACAGTTTCTCAAATCCCTTAATCTTGCTCAAATCTTTCAAAGCGTGGCTGGCTTTTTTTGTTTTCCCATCTGGAAATCGAATCGTGTCCAGCACTAAAATCTCGCCATCCGATAGTTTTTTAGAAAGAGCGATAAAAAACGCCTTTTTCCTCACCTTTTTATTTATTTTTTTGGCGTAGATTTTATCCTTAGTTGGTCCGTGGGTAACTCCACCGCCCGTCCACAATGGTGAGCGAATCGAGCCGTGCCGGGCGCGACCCGTTCCTTTTTGCTTCCACGGTTTTCGGCCGCCGCCCCGTACCTCCCCCCTTCCTTTCACGTGAGCAATGACACGGCGCTTGCTTGCCCGCATGGATTCAATAACTTGATACATTAAATCAGGATTCCACGCTAGTCCAAAAACATTTTCTGGTAGTTCGAGCGTTTCGGCTTTTTTTGCTTCTAAGTTATAGACAGAGACTTTCATGTTACGATTGCTTTTTGATCTCAATAAGCGTTCCTCGTCTTCCAGGAATCGCCCCTGAAATTGCAAGAATGTTTTTTGCCCGGTCGGATTTTATAATTTTAAGGTTTTTTAATGTTACGCGATCACCTCCCATTCGTCCTGGCATCTTTTTTCCTTTAAAGACTCGCTGTGGGCCCGTTGCTCCGATCGATCCGGCTTCACGCTCTGAGTGCTTCTGGCCGTGAGTTCGAGGACCACCGTGAAAACCGTGACGCTTTACCACTCCCTGAAACCCCTTTCCCTTTGAGCACGCACTTACCGTAATCTTGTCTCCCTCTTTAAAAACGCTCACATCTATACTATCTCCCACATGAAAATCTTCAGGATTTGAAACCCGAAACTCTTTTAACCATCGCAGACTCTCTTGCTTAGCTTTTTTCATGTGTCCTCGCTGGGGTTTTAGGATCGATCTTTGACTCTTCTGGCCAAACCCAAGCTGAACGGCGTTATATCCGTCTTTATCTACAGTTTTTACCTGCACGACTACCACAGGTCCGGCTTCAACCAACGTTACGGGCGTCACATCGCCCGACTGGCTAAAAACCTGCGACATCTCTATTTTTTTTCCAAGAATAAATGCCATATACTCGATTACCTAAAACAAAATCGGGCACGGCCCGATTTTGTTCGCATGTGCCTTGGTAATGTCTCTACCTTAAATCATTTTTACCTCAATGTCCACCCCGGCTGGCAGATTAAGATTGGTTAATGCGTCAATGATTTTCGAATTCGGATTTAAAATATCGATCAATCTTTTGTGAATGCGCATTTCGAATTGTTCCCGGGAATTTTTGTGAACAAAAGTTGAACGATTTACCGTGTATTTACGAATCTCAGTTGGAAGCGGTACGGGCCCGGTAATCTCTGCCCCGTATCGAAGTGCGGTATCGACAATCTGCTTAACGCTTGCGTCAAGAATTTTGTGATCATACCCACGCACACGGATACGCAGTTTCTGATGTTCCTCGGTTTTAGCTTTCGAGGGTTTTTTTACCGTTTTAACCACAGCGATAGATAGCTACTTGCTACTAAGGTATTTGCTATTTGTTAATTTTAGTTACCACACCCGCACCCACGGTCTTTCCTCCTTCCCGAATTGCAAAGCGCTGTTTTTCCTCAAGCGCTACGGGTACGATCAGCTTAACGCTAAAGCTAATCGTATCGCCGGGCATGACCATCTCGGTTCCCTTCGGCAGCGTGACGTCCCCGGTTACATCAGTGGTTCTAAGATAAAACTGCGGTTTGTATCCAGTGAAAAAAGGCGTATGACGACCTCCTTCTTCTTTGGTCAAAATATATACTTCAGCATCAAACTCCGTATGAGGAGAAACCGAGCCGGGCTGGGCAAGAACCTGACCACGCTCTACATCTTCTTTTTTAAGACCGCGAAGCAAAATTCCCGCATTATCCCCCGCAAGTCCTTCGTCTAAAGACTTGTTGAACATTTCAATGCCGGTCACAATACTTTTTGTGGTATCACGCATGCCCACGATCTCAATCTCGCCGCCTACCTTAATTTTCCCTCGCTCAATCCTGCCGGTCACTACCGTTCCCCGGCCCTCAATAGAGAAAATGTCCTCAATCGGCATTAAAAAGGGTTTTTCAATTTCCCGAACCGGTTCCGGGATATGTTCGTCCAGTGCTTTGGTAAGCTCTAAAATACCTTTTACCCATTCATCATTTACATCTTTAGCTTCTAGAGCTTTCAGGGCCGAGCCACGAATGATCGGAATTTTCTCGCCCGGATATTCGTATTTAGTCAAAAGTTCTCGAATTTCTACCTCTACCAAGTCCACTAATTCTTTATCGTCAACCGCATCCACCTTGTTGAGAAACACAATAATCGCAGGCACTCCGACTTGCCGGGCGAGAAGTATATGTTCCCGGGTTTGCGGCATGGGGCCATCTACGGCCGAAACCACAAGCACGGCTCCATCCATTTGTGCAGCGCCGGTAATCATATTTTTGATGTAATCGGCGTGTCCCGGAGCATCAATGTGAGCGTAATGGCGTTTTTCAGTCTCGTATTCAGAATGATGCAGGGCAATCGTAATGCCCCGCTGACGTTCCTCGGGAGCTTTGTCGATATCCTCAACTTTCTCCAGCCTCACCTTTTGCCCGCTCAAATCCAGAGAATGCAAAATTGCAGCCGTTAAAGTGGTTTTACCATGATCCACGTGGCCAATCGTGCCCACATTAACATGAGGCTTTGTGCGTTCAAACTTTTCTGCCATAAATTATGTTTAAAAACTAAACCTTAAACTATTAAACTCGTAAACTCTATTTTATAATATACCACTCACTCCGTCAAGTCCACAATTGCGACCTGTGATGCAGCGGGGTATACTAAAAATTATCATGCCCAAACAAAGAGTATTTAGCGGTATACAACCTTCTGGTAACCTCCACATCGGAAACTATCTGGGGGCAATACGACAATTTGTTGACCTTCAAAAAACCCATGAGGCGATTTATTGCATTGTTGACGAACATGCAATTACCGTTCCTCAAAATCCAAAAGAGCTCAGTGAAAATACCCTCAGTACCGCTACAATGTATCTTGCGGCAGGACTGGATCCAAAAAAATCAATCATTTTTGTTCAGTCCCACGTTCCTGCGCATACCGAGCTCGGGTGGATTTTAAACACGATCACACCAATGGGGGAACTCGAGCGAATGACACAATTTAAGGAGAAAACAAAAAATGGGAAGAAAAAAACCGGGATTCTTGCAGGACTCTTCAACTACCCCACTTTGATGGCAGCCGATATCTTGCTCTATAAACCCAATCTGGTGCCGGTTGGCGAGGATCAGGTTCAGCATGTGGAATTCACCCGCATGATTGCGAATAAATTTAACCGCAGCTACGGCAATACATTTATAATCCCTCAACCGCTAATACAAAAAGAAGTGGCTCGGATTATGGGGTTGGATGATCCTGCAAAAAAAATGTCAAAATCAGCTCCGAGCCCCAACAACTACATAGCGCTTCTTGACTCTCCCGAAAAGATTCAGAGAAAAATTAAAATTGCAGTAACCGATTCAGGCAAAGAAGTTCGTTTTGACAAAGTAAAAAAACCTGCGATCTCAAATCTAATAACCATCTACAGCGCGTTCTCCGGTCTTTCAATATCAGATATTGAGAAACGATATCACAAGAAAGGATACAGAGAGTTTAAAGAAGAGCTGGGAGAATTATTGGTAGAAAAACTAGAGCCCCTGCAAAAGAAATACCACGATCTTTCTCGTAAAAAGGAACACGTTCTTGCAATCTTGCGCGACGGCGCCGGGCGCGCACGACCCATCGCCCAAAAAACTCTTCATGATGCAAAAACCAAAATCGGGCTTGTAGAGTTAAAGTAAAATACGGCTCAACCGTTGTTGAGCCGTATTTTAGTCCGAAAGTTCGTAATAGCTTCCTTTGGCCACGCCTTTTTGCACGATTTTTCTTTCCTTTTCTAGCTCATCCAGATACCGCGTCGCTGTCGCATCAGACACACCAACCAGCTCTTGCACCTCATCGTTCGTGATGCGGCCCTTCTCGCGCAACACCACAAGAATTTTTTCTTTTCTCTTCTCCTTCCTCCGCTTTTGCAGTCCAATTCGTTCCCGCAAACCCCTCGGAAGCCCACTCTCACCTATCGCGAGCCAAACAAGAAAACCGCCAACCACAACACCAAAAAGAAAAATAAGTAATGAGTTCAAGGACATAATTATTATTTAAGAACTTCCTTTTCTTTGTCCATGAATAATGAGATTAATTTGTCTTGCTCTTTTTCATACAAATCCTTTTTCCCGTAAATTTGAATGTCGCCTCCTATAGATGGAACATATAATCTATACGGACCGACCCATTTTTCTTTATATTCTGGGTTCTTATTGCGAAGATGTTTACTTATATCCTTAATTTGATTTGTATCTAAAACCATCCATGCCTCAGGATGGTTTTTAAAATATCTATATGCTTCTTCTGGGTTACGACCAACCAATTTCCAAAATTTATACTTGCCTACACGCAAGGTAAAAAATAAGTACAAACCAAGTCCTATAAAAAATAATATAATCCATTCCATAGATTTATTTTTCTATTTTTTTGGCAAAAACACTATAATGGTGGTTTTGTTATCGTTATTCGTCCATTGGTTGTCGGGGCAACCTCGAATTCCATAGTTATTGGCTTCGGACTTTTCTTTAGTCTTTCATAAGAAAGAAAAGCTCGATAGTTATTTTCATTGAGAATTCCCAGCCCCGTGCGGATAGTTTGATTTTGTGCACAATAAGCCTGCCCCAGATTGACCCGTCGTCGTGCTTCATAAACTTCCCTGTTGTTATTAAACTTTTCTATCTCCATATTTATATTGAATGCCGGCGAGTTACCTATATTCTTTAAAAGCCATTCCCACTCACCGCGTTCATTGGTTTTTTCAAAAATTAAAACTGGGAGAATGCTCAATACATTCTGCATTGTCATTTCGGTTCTTGATCGTTCAGTGGTCTCATTTTGATGCCTGATTAACTCCGCTAGCCGCATTGTTTCCCAACTGTACCAAAAGATAAAAACTGCGGTGGCAAGCAACATGCCTACTTCAATGGACAATCCTGCAATTTGTTTAAATCCGAAAAATAATAGCGCTGCACCAATAACAAAAAAGAATGGCGCCTTGAGCGATTGCCGACAACCCCACAATTTTTTTGGTAGCAAAGTCATAAATATTCAGCTTCGAAAAAATTATAATAATGTCCAAATTTTACAAAAATCTCGGCGAAAATCAAGCTCCAAAGCCAAAAATTAAACGGCTCAACCATGGTTGAGCCGTATACTCCCAAACCTATGACACTTTTTATATTTCATGCCACTGCCACATGGATTAGCTGACACCGATAAATGGATTCTCGTCTTGCAAAAATCGATCTATGTTTTCCCAGAAAGTATTTTGAAGTCGTTTAGGAAAAACTTTGGCGTTTTCAAGTTCGCCCCGAGAAAACCATTTCGCCGCCTCCACTTTCCCATCAACATCGCGATCTATATGTAGTTCGTTCAATTCCGTTTCTCTGGTTGGTTTCGCTAACCAAATAGTTTCAAACGATATAGAGTCTGGTGCTTCATGAAATTCTTGAACATACAATAATCTTATTACCTTTACTTCCAGTCCCGTCTCCTCCGCTACCTCGCGCTCTGCGCATGTAACTACATCCTCCTTATCATAATCCCATTCTCCCCCGGGTGGATACCAAAAGTCCTGATCACGAGTCTTTACCAGTAATACTTTCTTACTCCCTTGATCATACGTTATTACTCTTGTTACAAGTCGAATTTTCATAGATAGATATATTGAATGCCTATTTAATTTTTGAACTCAGTTCTTTAATTTTTTCTTCCATTAGCTCTTGGGCATTAGCTTCAATGACTAAACGCACGAATGATTCGGTTTTTGAGATACGAATATTAAACCACCAGCCTGAATACTCAACCGTTAATCCGTCGAGAAATGATTGTTTGCCATCAGAATAATCTTTTTTAAAGCGTTCAATAACGGCCTCTCGATCTTCCACTTCAAAATTGAGTTCGCTGGAATGAAAATATTCTTGATAAGGTTTTAGTAGTTCAGAGAATGGTTTATCGCTTCTTGAAAGAAAAGTAAGAATATAAACCAGCATTAAAAGCGAGGAATCCGAGAAGAAAAAATCTTGAAAATAATAGTGACCGGAAAGCTCACCTGCAAACCGTGCATTTTTCTCACGCATGGCCGCTTTAATATTCGAGTGTCCCACCAAAACTTTCTCGATCTTTGCATTCTTTTTCTTCGCAATATCAAAAAGAATTTTTGAGCCTAACACCGTCGTTAATACTAAATCTCCAGGCTCAAGCATATTGTCCAACAAAAACGCGTAAATGAAATTGCCCGAAACCGCATCACCTCGCTCATCAATAAAAATAATGCGATCGCCATCCGCGTCCAGAATAAAACCGAGGTCCGCACCAGTCTCCATTACTTTTTCTTTTGCAAATTTTTGAGCCTCGGCCAGAACAGGGTTGGGCGAATGGTTGGGAAAACGGCCATCGGGCTCAAAAAAAAGCTCATGCGCTTTCGTGTCCAATCGTTTAAGTAAATTCCTCGCCAGTGGACCGCCAGACCCGTTACTGGCATCAGCAACCACGATGAGCGGTCTTTTTATATCGGCTTCTCTTGCTAAAAAATCTAAATATCTTCCGCTAAAATCCTCCGTGTGCAAAGAACCGATGTTTATTTTGCGCGCAAATTCATGCGCTGCGAGTTTTTCAATAACAGGCAAACCTGCTTTTTTGTAAATAGATATTCCACCCTCTCGCATCAACTTTATTCCGTTAAATTCGGGCGGATTGTGAGAGGCGGTAATCATGGCGCCTCCCGCTGCCTTTGAGGTATTGACACTAAAATAAAAAAGCGGAGTGGTAGCAAGACCGATATCAACAACATCTCTTCCTTGATCCTGAATGCCACGGCCAAACGCTTCGGCGAGCGCCGGAGAGGACAGGCGGGCATCATGGCCTAAAATAATCGTTCCAAAATGTTTGCTGCGACTTAAATACTCGCAAAAAGCAACCGCAATACGATACACGATCTCTTCGTCTATCTCGCCCGGATACTGACCGCGGATATCGTATTCTTTAAAAATAGAAGGGTTTATCCTGAGATCACTCGAGGGATTGATTTCTATCACCTTTTAAGTTTACCATCTATACATGACGATACGAATCGGCATCGTGGGGCTCCCAAATGTTGGTAAATCAACGCTTTTTCAAGCGCTCACCAATATTCCCGTTGATACATCCAATTATCCTTTCTGTACGATTGACCCCAATATCGGAATCAAACCGGTGAACGACGAACGCTTAGAAAAAATTGCGGAGGTTTGCGGTTCGAAAAACATTATTCCGGACGCTCTTGAATTTATTGATATCGCGGGGCTCGTGAAAAATGCTCATCAAGGAGCTGGGCTTGGCAATCAATTTCTGTCGCATATCTACGGTGTAGATTGTATGGTAATGGTTGTTCGTACATTTGAAGACGAAAACATACCTCATGTTCTTGAAACTATTGACCCCGAGCGAGATATCGCGATCATCACCGAAGAACTCGTCAAAAAAGACGAAGAGATTGAGGAAAGAAAAAAAGAGAAACAGAAACACGAAACGCAATCGGGGGCGGAGCAAAAATTATCTAAAAAACCGGTCGTATATATTTTTAATTCTAAAAATGCTTATAAAAACACTTCCCATTCCCCGTCCATAACCGTTGATATCAAGCTTGAAGACGACCTCACGCACCTACCTCCTCAAGAACAAAAAGAATTCCGCATAAACTCGTCTCTGGATGATCTCAACGCCCTACTCGTAAAAACCCTTAATCTGATTACATTTTTTACGGCAAACAAAAACGAGGCAAGAAGCCATTTAGTCCCGCTCGAGACTACGACGCATGAGGCGGCCGAAAAAGTTCATAGCGATTTTCAAGAAAAATTTATCCGGGCAGAGATTGTGCGCTACTCCGATCTTATGCGATCCGGCGGGACGTATGAAGCCAGAAAAATGGGCCTTGTAAAAACCGAGGGCCGCGACTATCCGCTTGAGGACGGCGATCTTATTGAGTTTAAAATATGACCCTTGTAAGCTTGTAAGACCGTATCGCGCGATATTGCTTTACAGAACGTGTGTGGTAGGCTATAGGCACCCATGATGCAAGAGAGTAAACCAATCTTATACGAGATTTCCTATTTCCTGCAAGCAATAAGCCCCGAGGAATCGGCGGGGAAAACGAATCTTGTAAGTGATATGATTGAAAAAGAACATGGCGTGATTGCCTCGCAAATTCAACCTGTCCTAAAACCCTTGAGCTACCCGATTCAAAAGAAAACGGAAGCTTATTGGGGATGGCTAAAATTTATGGCAAAGCCTGAGGTGGTGACATCGATTAAAGAAAACCTCAAAGCCCGACCAGAAATACTGCGCTTTATGCTTGTAAGGGCAAAAAAAGAAGAACTTATAGAGCAGCCCTTGCGCAAACGTAGACGACCCGTTGCCTCTCCGGAAAAGCAAGCTAAAATTGAGGAAATTGATAAAAAATTAGAGGAAATTTTGGGTGAATAAAGAAATTGCCCAAAAAATGATCAAATTTTTATTCACTAGCGTTCGTATAAATTTGTCATGAATCTCAATAAAGTTTTTATTGTCGGAAATTTGACCCGCGACCCGGAACTAAGAAGCCTTCCATCCGGTCAAAGCGTGGCCTCATTCGCTATTGCCACGAACCGATTCTATACGAATAAAGAAAATCAAAAACAGCAGGATACTCAATTTCATAATATTGTGGCTTTTGGAAAACTTGCGGATATCGCACGCCAATACTTGAATAAAGGTTCGTTGGTTCTCATTGAAGGGAGGATTCAGAACCGTTCCTGGGAAGGACAGGACGGGCAGAAAAAGTATCGATCCGAAATTGTTGCCCAGTCCATGCAGTTGGGACCACGGGGCGCAAAAACAGGAGATGAGACAAATCCTCCCCAACAAAAACCCGCAGAAAAAGTTGATACGATTGAATACGACGAGGAAAATATTAACCCGGATGAAATTCCATTCTAAATTATGGCAGGAGAGAAACAGTGCTATTTTTGCACCTCAAATATTAAAATCATCGATTATAAAGACCCTGAACTCTTGAGACGATTTTTGTCTCCCAGGTCCAAAATTCTTGCGCGAAGAAAAACCGCGGTTTGCGCCAAGCATCAACGTAAACTTGCGCGCAGCGTTAAACGCGCCCGCCAAATGGCGATTCTCCCCTACATTACACAATAAATACTCGTATTTTTAAACCTCTTTTATTTTTTTTACAAGCTCTCCGCAGACTTTAGGATTTTCTTTAAGATAGGTTTTGGCGTTCTCATAGCCGTGGCCGAGCTTAAAAGAATCGTATGAGTATGAGGCACCGGATTTTTTAATGAAGCCGTGCGTGAGTCCTAAATTTAAAACATCCCCCTCATACGAAATCCCTTCGTTATACATAATGTCAAATTCTGCCCTACGAAACGGTGCGGCTACTTTATTTTTCACAATTTTGGCTCGCACACGGTTTCCAATAATCTCGTCTCCCTTTTTAATTTGAGCAGCCTTGCGTACTTCTGTCCTAACGGATGCGTAGAACTTCAACGCCTTACCTCCCGGCGTTGTCTCGGGATTGCCGAACATAACTCCAATCTGAATTCGTATCTGATTGATAAAAATTACAAGCGTTTTGCTTCGCGCAACAAAAGCCGTCAGCTTTCGAAGGGCTTGAGACATAAGCCGGGCCTGAAGCCCTATATGCACCTGACCCATATCACCTTCAATCTCGGCTCGTGGAGTTAAGGCTGCCACTGAATCAATCACCACAACGTCCAAACTTCCTGAGCGAACCAATGATTCCACAATCTCAAGCGCCTGCTCTCCAGTATCCGGTTGAGAGATTAACAGGTCGTCTATTTTTACTCCGATTTTTTTCGCATATTCCGGATCCAGTGCGTGCTCGGCATCTACAAAAGCGCAAAGACCTCCCTTTTTTTGCGCTTCAGACACGATATGCAAGGCAAGTGTAGTTTTTCCTGAGGATTCCGGTCCGAAGATCTCAACAACCCTTCCTCTGGGCATTCCGCCTACTCCCAGCGCTATATCCAGCGACAACGAGCCAGTCGGAATCACGTCTACATCAACTCGCCGCGCATCCCCCAATTTCATAATGGCCCCTTCCCCGTATCTGGCCTGAATGTCCTTGATCGCTGCCTCTAGGTTGTCGCGCCTGCTGTCTTTTTCTTCTTTTGTTTTTTTAGACATGCCAATTTTTAAAAATTTTAGAGTGATAACGAATAAAATTTTGGTTAAAATTGAGCACCCGCCCTGGGCGGGTAAAGGTTTGCCTACCAAAAATCATTCGCCTTGCGGCTCCAATTTTTGAGCAAATTCACTTTATTCTGGTAATTTTACCATGATAGTCCGGAGTTCTACTATCTGGCGCCCAAATCGGCCATCTGCCTTTAGCTCAATCATATTCAAACCCGGTGCTAAAATCAACCGCTCTTCAAAAAATCCATTTTCGTCTGTATAAATCGGGCGTCCGTTCAACTCAAGCCGGGTTGCTCGAAAACCCTCCCCTACAACGAGCACGTGGGTATTGGATAAAAATTCGCCCTCAGCGGGTGAGGTAATCGTAATTTGTGGGCCCTGCAAAATATATTGCATCCGCACCCCAAAATACACTAAAAAAACAAGAAAAAGTAGAGCGAAAATGCTATTCATTGCAAGCCTTGTCATATGAGATTCTCTTAAGTTTCTAAGTTATCCTTTGGTTTTACTAAAACCTCTCGCGGTTTTGAACCGTCTGCCGGACCCACAACGCCTCTAGATTCTAAAAAATCCAGAAGCCGTGCTGCCCGGGCGTAGCCAATGCGAAGCCTTCTCTGCAGATAAGACGCAGAGGCTTTGCCTGCTTGAATAATAATTTCTTCAGCCTGGGGATAGAGCTGGTCGTCATCATCTTCTGAGGAAGACGGGCCAAAAAGAGAGGCGTCTACTCCCTCGGGCTCTAAACGTATGCTTTCAATCTCATGAGAGGCATATTTTTCTTCCAGATATTGAACTACTTTGCGTACTTCAGATTCAGAAACAAAAGCACCCTGAATACGACGAGGTTTGTCAGTGTCCCCTGCCAAATAAAGCATATCCCCGTTCCCCAAGAGCTTCTCCGAACCAGCCATATCCAAAATGGTTCGCGAATCCACTTGTGAGGCGACTTGAAATGCCATACGGCTCGTAATATTCGCTTTAATGAGACCCGTAATGACCTCAACGGACGGACGCTGGGTTGAGACGATCAAATGAATACCCACGGCTCGCGACATCTGAGCGAGTCTCACGACCGTTGCTTCCATCTCACGCGGATAGGCTGACATGATATCTGCCAACTCATCAATAATAATTACAATGTAGGGCATGGGATTTTCGCGCGCCTCTCGGGAGGATTGATACGAATTGATATCCCGCGCCCGAGCACTCGCAATCAATTCATACCGCCGTTCCATCTCGCCTACGGCCCACTTAAGCGCCAGAATCGCTTTTTTCGGATCGGTGATTACCGGCGTTAGCATATGCGGAATGCCTGAATAGGCGGTCAGCTCCACCCGTTTGGGATCGATCATCAAAAAACGAAGGCGTTCAGGCGGGTTACGATACAAAAGACTCATCATCATTGCATGAATCGCAACGGACTTCCCAGAGCCCGTAGATCCCGCAACCAAGAGATGCGGCATTTTCTCTAAAGAAGTGTAGACTGTTTTGCCCGACACATCGCGACCAAAACCTAACACTAAAGGCATGTTTGAGTTTTTAAACTCTTCTGCTGCCAAAACACTTCTCATGCCCACCAGGGCAATACTGCGATTAGGGATCTCAATGCCAACCAATGATTTACCCGGAATCGGAGCCTCAATTCGAATCGGATGAACCGCGAGCGTTAAGGCAAGGTCATTGTGGAGTGCAAGGATACGCGCTAGTTTAACGCCTTCTGCGGGACGCAAAGTGTACTGGGTAATCGAGGGGCCAATGCTCACCTCTCCCATCTCAACGGTAACTCCAAAATTCTGAAGGGTACGCTTGATAATATTTGCGTTTGCTTTTATGTCTCCGGAGTTGGGCTTCCCTTTATCATCTTCTAAAAGATCAAGCGGCGGAGGAACAAATGCCTTAGAAACCGCAGATGTGCCCTGTATTCTTTTTTGTTGCATAAAGAAAGGAGATTTTTCCTCAGGAGAATTTTCTTCTCTTGTCTCTTCTCTACGTTCATCCCCCAAATCTTCAACCTCTCCCTCTTTAGATTCCTCTCTTACTGTCTCTTCGGTTTTGCTGGTTCCCTCAAGAACTGATACTTGGACAGAGGTTTCTGGCGTCTCTTCTTTTTTTCTAAAAACGAGGTGCGGCTTTAACGAAATATTGAGCATTAAAAGAATCGAGATCACAAAAAGGGTCATTAAGATAACAAGGCTTGCCCAAAAATCAAAATAGGTTAGCAAGGGGGATGCGAGCTGTGATCCTACGTATCCTGCCGCCTTCTCTCCTAAAACGGTCTCAAAGAGCGCAAGTGAGGATACAAGCATAAGCATCCCGCCGCCTATGATGGTAACCATTAGACGTCTTCGAAAGGAAAGGAGGAACGAGACGCCGGCTAAGAAAAAAACAAGGGGAGCCAAAAAAAAGGCCGCTCCAAATAAGAAATCGAATACCCCGTAAAGCTGCTCGCCCACCTGGCCCGCTTTTCCAAATGCGGCAAGCACTAATAACAAAGCAAAACCAAACGAAAAAATCGCAAGAATCGAGTGCTTGGTCCCATGCCCCAAATCCTCAAGCCAACCCATTTTTTCTTCTTTTTCCTTATCTTTTTTCGAAGGACGCCCTCGCTTCTTTGCCATATTGCCCATTATACAAACTTTAATAAAAAGAAAAAGCCGCCCCGCTTCACAAACGAGACGGCTTATTAAATGCTTATCGAGTCTTTTTTTATTCACGGAATCCTTTCACGACAAATTGTCTGGAAACCGTAATTGGTTTATTGCCCTTACCTGGTGTGATAAACGTTATTTTAATCCGGTTGTTGTTTTCCTCGACTGAAATCACCTTAACGAATACCACGTCGTCCTTTGGCTCATATTCGTAAATCGGGCCGTCAGAAAAAGCAATATAATTACGAAAATCTGTAGGAGTTATTCCTATCTTCCCTTTTTTAAGGATACGCCAAGCATACACAACGATCTGACCATCTCCCAGCAAAGTGTAGGTTACGGCAATCTCGGCTAACTCGCCAGGAAGTTTCCAGGATTTCCAATCTCCCCAATGGATAATCCATATCTTAACAAAACCATCGTTGCTTTTCTTATCATTAAAAAGCGTGGTAAGTTCTTCGTCTCGACTCTGCTTCAATTGAGAAATATCGGGCCGCTTGTCTGACATCACTGTATATGGTACGCCGGATTTCTTGGCGAGAACTTCTGGGATGTTATGGACCAGCGTAGCGGTCATAAAAACGAGCACACTTGCCAACAAAATGGGCATAAACAGGATTTTATTGAGTGTTTTCATTTTTTACTCCTTCCCGTCTCTGAATGATTGAATTTACGAAACCCCTAAGCTCTTCGAGCTTGAGATCGTCCCTTTGAACGTAGTCCTCGCATACGGTACCGTTTTTAATAAAGCAAGTGGAAACCCATATGCCAACAATGATTCTATTGGAGTCATCCCAACGAAATCGCGCCTCAACAATAATGTTATGATCCCATCCGATAAGATGGTAGGCATGAATAAATTCTTTGCCGTTCTCCTGCCGAGCGGCAACAAATTCAATCTTCGTACTGGTGCCCGGAACAATGTAAAGATCTTTCCAGAGAACGTAATGATCCTTGGAGTCGCTTCCGGACGGAAGCGTAAATCCGGACAGAATGAGTACGGAAATGACTAAAACAAGAAATCTCATTTTCTGTCTCCTCTCGCTGGTTTTTTGGTTTTTTTCTCAGCTTTAATCAACTCATCAAGCTTGGCAATAATCGCTTCGATTTTTGTTGCGCCCCCCATGAAACCAAACGAAGCGCCTTTGTATGCAGAAGAATAAAAAACCAATACGCCAACGATTTTAAAAGCATTAACCTTGTATTCCAGAATCATTGAGCCTGACAAACCTTTGCCCGAGAGGCCGTAGTAACTAAATGTATTTTTATTTACAGCTTCTGAAAGCACGTAGGGCCTGTTAACGGGTTCGAGAAATCGAATCGGAATCGTCGTATTATTCTGGTAGTCTGCCGCAATACTCGTCGCCCAAAGAAGATCGCCAACTTTTAAGTTCTTCGTTGAGCCAAGTTCAAATGCGTGTGAGACGAATTTTTTCTCATCGTCCGGCGAAAGACGCAACACCGCAAAGTCTGATTTCTTTAAAGCCTCCTCCCGTTTCCTGATATCATAGGATTCATAGAAAATAAATTCTAGTCGGTGCGTTTTACCGCGCACACGCCACTTCACAAAGAGTGTTTCTTTATGGCCAGGATTATAGGTAATCATTCCCGGTGGCACTTTCAGGTACTTCGCAAGCTTCTTCTTTCTTGCTTTAATAGTTCTCTGATTCGGTTCAAACAAATGCCCCGCAGAGAGAACAAATATCCTTTCTTTGTAAATAACTACTCCCGCCCTTCCACTTGTTCTGTAAGAATCCCGATAAATTCTAGGGGGGTCGCCTGCGATTCTGAAGAAACCGCTGTGTTTGACGTAAACGACACCAACATTGTTACGAATTTTGGCATATTCTCGTGCAAAGTTTTCATCGGTTATCAAAGAATGGGTACTCTGATATTGGACGCAGCCAGAAAGCATAAAAGCTGCTACGACCAGAAAAGCACAGATTGTTCGCAACATTGCTCAACCTCCTGGATTTTTGTTTTCAAGGAGTGAATTCTCTACTAAAAATCCCAGAAAAAAAGGATACCGAACTCTATCCTTAGGAATAGAGTCGGCACCGTAGCATATAAGAAAGTCTTAGTGTGCTCGGTTTGCCCTTTTCTTTCTGGGTTTTTTATATTAAGTCAGAGAATGTTAAATCTAATTCAACCATAATCCCCTCTGGGACGATGTCAACGTTGACAACAGTGCTAAAAGTTATCGTAATAAAACTATAAGCCGAGCAGCTAAACCGGGATATTTTCAAGATCGCGGGACAATTCAAAATCTTCCTCCAGAAGATCAGGATTTAGAAGTCCTTCTGTATCATTATCCCTAGGATTGTCGGCCTTCTTTGATGGATTCGGCAACATTGGCAGGGACAAATTCATAATGAGAAAATTCCATAGTATAAGTTGCGCGTCCCTCGGTCATGGAACGAAGATTCGTTACATATCCAAACATCTCAGCTAAAGGAACCTTTGCCTTGATGACTTTCATCGTATAGCGATCCTCCATCTCCTCAATCCGACCGCGCTTTGAGGAAAGGTCGCCCGTCACATCACCCAAAAAATTCTCCGGGGTTACAACTTCGATGGACATAATGGGCTCAAGCAAAACCGGCTTTGAGCGCCTCACCGCCTCCCGCAAAGCCATAGAGCCTGCAATTTTAAACGCCGCCTCAGAAGAATCTACCTCGTGGTACGAACCATCGTACAAGGTAACTTGCACATCAACCAACGGAAATCCTGCGACAATTCCCCTATCCAAGGCTTCTTTAACACCTTTCTCTACGGCCGGAATAAATTCTTGAGGGATCACGCCGCCCTTAATTTTTTTAACAAACTCAAACCCCTTTCCCCGTTCTCTCGCCTCAACCCTGAGCCGCACATGACCGTACTGACCCCGACCGCCAGATTGCCGGATATATTTTCCTTCGGCTTCAGCCTTCCCTTGAATAGTTTCTTTATAAGCTACTTGAGGGCGACCGACCTCGACTCCTACCTTAAACTCACGACGCATCCGATCCACAAGAACTTCCAAGTGTAACTCGCCCATGCCCGAGATAATCATCTCGAGCGTTTCTGGGTCGGATTTAATTCGGAAGGTGGGATCTTCCTCAGAAAGACGCTTCAGAGCCAAGCTCATACGCTCCTGATCTGCCCTGGTTTTGGGTTCAATACGCACTGAAACCACGGGGTTTGGCGCCTCAATTTTCTCAAGTAAAATCGGGTGTTCGGGATCAGATAACGTGTCGCCTGTACGGGTATTTTTAAGGCCAATAAGAGCGCCTATGCCGCCGGCGTAGACTTCCTTTATCTCTTCGCGGTGATTGGCGTGCATCTGCAAAATTCGACCCACACGTTCTTTCTCGCCGGTTGTAACATTCAAAACGTACGACCCTGCTTTCAACGTTCCTGAATAAACCCGAAAATACGTAAGCTGCCCCACAAAGGGATCGGTCTGCAGCTTAAATGCAAGCGCTGCAAAGGGCGCGTCATCTTTTTGCTCGCGCGTAATTTTTTCTCCCGTTTTTGGTTCTCTCCCCTCAACTGCAGGCAGATCAATGGGCGAAGGCAAATAATCAATAATTGCATCCAACAGTAACTGCACGCCTTTGTTTTTAAGAGCCGAGCCGCACAATACCGGTACCACCAGGTAGCCAATGGCTCCTTTACGAAGCGCTTCTTTAATTTCTGGGAGTTCTAATTTTTGTCCGTCTAAATATTTTTCAAGAAGACGGTCATCAAGTTCTGCAATCTTCTCAAGGCTTACCGCGCGATATTTTTGGACGCTTTCCTCAAGGTTTTCCGGAATTTCTTCTTCGCGAACTATTTCCCCATGCTCACCTTCAAAGTAGTAAGCTTTCTCGGAAAGTATATCAATAACACCCTTGAAATCTGCCTCAAGTCCGATCGGAATCGTAAGTACCACCACATTTGGCGTTAAACGCTCTTTGATTGATTCCAGACTCTTTTCAAAAGAAGCCCCAATGCGATCGAGTTTATTAATAAAACAGATTCTAGGAACATGGTATTTATCTGCTTGGCGCCAAACAGTCTCGGATTGCGGCTCTACACCGGCAACACCGTCAAATATCACAACACCGCCATCGAGAACGCGAAGAGAACGTTCTACCTCAATCGTAAAATCTACGTGTCCGGGGGTGTCGATAATATTGATACGATGTTTTTTTTCTGGATCGTCACCGGCGTACGTTGGGGTCCAAAAACAAGTGGTTGCGGCAGCGGTGATCGTAATGCCGCGTTCTCTTTCCTGCTCCATCCAATCCATAATGGCTTCCCCTGCATGCACCTCGCCGATTTTGTGCGAGATACCTGTATAAAACAAAATCCGCTCGGTTACCGTGGTTTTCCCGGCGTCAATATGGGCAATAATTCCAATATCCCTTAATTTTTCTATAGGAAAGTCTCTGGGCATATCATTTCCTCACCAGGAGAAGTGCGCAAAAGCGCGGTTTGCCTCAGCCATTTTGTGTGTATCTTCTTTTTTCTTCACCGTAGCTCCCTCATTTTTCGCTGCAAGCTGAAATTCTTCAGCTAATTTTTCTGCCATGGGTTTTCCTTTCTTTGCACGCGATACCTGAATCAGCCATCGAATAGAGAGGGTTAAACGTCTTTCCGGACTTACTTCACGCGGCACCTGATAAGTTGCGCCTCCAACTCTGCGGGACCGCACCTCTAAGGAGGGCGAGGTATTTTTGATTGCTTCTTCCAAAATCGCAAGAGGCTCTTTTTTGGTTTTCTTGCTTGCGTCCTCGAGCGCAGCGTAGAAAATTTTACGCGCAGTATTTTTCTTACCGTCCTCCATTATCTGATTGATAAACTTTGCTGCTAAAATGGATCCGTAAAGAAAATCGGGTTCAATGATACGTTTTGGTATTTGAGCTCCTCTCATAATTTATGTTTCTTTGACCTTTTTCGCGCCGTACTTACTTCGCTTTTGCTTGCGGCCTTCAACTCCAGCGGTATCCAGCACTCCTCGCACGATATGGTACCGAACCCCAGGCAAGTCTTTGACCCGGCCGCCGCGAATGAGAACAATTGAATGTTCCTGCAAATTATGGCCTTCACCCGGAATATAAGCAGTCACTTCCATTCCGTTTGTTAGTCGAACCCGCGCCACTTTACGAAGGGCGGAATTTGGTTTTTTTGGGGTTACCGTGCTTACCTTCAAGCACACCCCGCGTTTAAAGGCAGAGGCATACATACGCGGACGATTCTTGAGTACATTAAAACCGCGCCCAAGTGCAATGGCTTTTGATTTTTTTATTATGGGCCTGCGCCCATGCCTTACCAGTTGATTAAATGTTGGCATACTCCGTTAGAACTTACGTTATTGTAGTTCATAAAACAAACTCTTTGGTTGCCCCGTATAAGTGGAAATCTCTAACGAGGCATAAAGAGCTTATGGTAGACGATCTAGGCACATCTTGCAAGGGATTCAAAACGCTGTTGCCATTCTTATGATAAATGCCAACGCTTCTTTAAGGTTCTCCTTGTAGAGATTCCTGTGAGATCGAAACCGCGCCGGTTCCGTCGGTTTTGTTGATGAATCCCATGGCTGCTCTAAGATTTTCATCGGTTAGCGGTACGGGTTTTCCTAAGTTCCAATTTTGAAAACCATGTCCATCTACTGCGATCGTGCCATTTTCGTAAATAATCAGATCAACGTCCGTGAAATTATCTTTAACATCAAAGCTGATTTTTAATTTGTTGTCTTCAATTTCCCATTCTACTGCATTAAACAAGTCTTTTTTTGTCCAATTTTCACCGATTAGATTGACTAAGGGAAACTTAGCGGTATCCGGATGTTCAAAGACCTTCATAAGATCTACCAACCTGTTATCGCTTAGTCCTTTAGAACTCTCAATAAATCCGCTGTCAAGGTATTTTTTTATGACGTCGCAACTTAATGTGTTTCCGGATTGGCTGTTGAATCTAAAAATAGTATCTAATTCTTTTTTATCTAAACTTGGATGCTCTGTCCAAAACTTTAATTGATCTTCTTTACCCCATCCTTCCGGGGTAATATTCCACTCTTTTAGTTGTTCTTCTACATTTTCAATTGGAGGTGATACTTCTGCCGCTCCCTTAACAAGTTTTTCAATAAGCGCTTCTTTAGTTTTATTAAACTCATCTACCTTTCTATCCATGACCTTTCCAGCTATTTCAGGCATACTTTTTGCCCCGTCAGCCATTTCGGTTTTAATATTTTCTTCCGTAAGTATATGCACCGGTCCATTCTCGCTATAGATAACCGGCGTCACTTCTCTTGGCCCTCCCG
>JADFMT010000031.1 GCA_022563755.1 Patescibacteria group bacterium
ATCTCTTTTTGGCCTCCTGGTTGACATCAGTCAAGTCAATCATATCAGGCTCGAAGCTGGCCGGAGGGGACACTTGCTCAATCAAGTCATGCCCCTCGCCCGCGGCTATCTCAGCAACAGTACGCTTTCCAATATCGGCGACGTTAATATGATCCACAATTACATTAACGCCATTATCCTCTCCCCACTGCTTAGCGAATGAATCGAACCATTCGTCATATCCAGGAACGAAATGGTCCCATTGAAGGATCTTTAACTCTTTTGTTGGTTTTGCTACCTCTTTTTCTGCGCCTTGAAACCAAAGAAATCCACCGATTAATACAATCGCCGTGACTATAATAATGATGTAAATTTTGTTTTTACTCATATATTATTTTGTTAATTTTTACTATTTATTGACTGGGTTTGACCGAAACCCAGAGAAAAACATTAAAATAAATCGTTAATTATTTAGAAAAATATATTGATAATAACCGGATCGGTCATCAATCCCGCTATTAAAACCGTATTTTACTAAGAATAACCTTAACTTTAGGAGCAATTTTTAGAGATACATAAACATCTATTCTCCGGCAGCGAACATGACAACCGTCTCATTGTAGAAACGCGGGTTAATTTTCTCTTTATTTCGTGTCTCTCCCCCAAGCGGTGCCTGCTCACCGTAGGTGTAAAAACCAAGAAGTGGAACATCCTTGCCAATAATAGCCATGATGGCCTGTATCTCATCATTGGCTTTCTGTGCAAACAGCTTTTCGCGAGCAATACAGTTAAACATGAGGACAAATTTTGGGGTTGTTTTATCAATTGCAAACTCTTTCATCAGGCGCCTAGCTGCATCTTCAGCTGCCTCAATTGCCTTCTCTTTGCTGCCGATCATCAAGCGGACTTCTGAACCTTCCGGGATCTCAGCCGCACAAGTAATTGACCCCTTCTCATCAACCGTAATAGGATCGCGAATAAGATACTCTTCTTCGTACCCAGGAACTTTCAAACCCAAGGGATAGGTAATAGCCATTCTAGCCAATGGCTCTTTACGAAGTTCCTCTGCCCGCTCTCCAAAATAATCTTCATAAATACTAATGGCTGGTTTGCCATCCAACTCATGAAGTACGGCGCCGTCTGATTTAGTAACTTTCATCGGAATACCGATAGGAATCCACCCATGTCGAACGCCCATCCCCATTGAGAATTCTCCAGAAAGTCCTACTCCCGCAACGGCCCCTGAAACCACTTCGCCGTCTCTATACTCATAGGTTTTCTCAAAAAGAAAATCATCGCCTGGCGCACCGCCAACCAGAGGAAAATGCTCTCCGAGCACATCAAGAACTCCTCGTACTGCATCGGCCCCATTACCGGTCAATACATCCGGGAGCATTACAAATGTACGCAAAGAATCATTCGCTTTCTCTGCCTTCTCCTTTACCTCACGCGCCACCGCTTGACCGGCAGCTCTCGCGCCATTCTTTTTTACGTCTTTACCTAAACCCGTATAAAATTTTATCTTATCTGTCCGTATGGCCATAATCGCTACTGCCTTTGTGGTTGGCCCTTCATTCGTAATCTCCCCGGCATCAGTACCACCGATCATAGCGGCATTACCGCTTGCTTCCTGTACACCTTTGATGAGTTCTTTTTGATCAAAACTTGATGAGGCGAAAACAACTACAAAATCTGGTTTTTTGCCTCCGGCTTTATCAATTGCCCCCTTACATGCCTCATAACCTGCTTGAGAGGCACTTTTATTTTTACTTAATCCGACTCCTGCTTGTATTGCCATATATTTTTTATGATGGCTAAACTAATAAATCAATAATAAGATACTCGACCCTAATAAAATGGTTAACGGTTATTTGGGTCTTAGAATCCGATTTACTTTTTCTAAAATCTCATTGGGATTAAAATTAACTTTAATCAAATAATCACGCACACCCAATTTAAGAGCTCTTTCTATCTCAACCGGTTGCCCTGAATTGGAGACAATGATTACTGGCAGATGATCTAAAATTTTCTCTTCTTTAAGCTTATGAAGCACCCCAAAACCATCCATTTTAGGAAGCATGATATCGAGCAAAACTAGATCTGGCTTCTCTGTATGGATTAAATCAAGGCCAGCGACGCCATCGTATGCCGTTTTTACGGTATAGCCGGCTTTCTCTAACTTTTCTGTTAAAATTTTAACAGTTATTTCATCGTCTTCAATCAGTACGATAACAAAATTTTTACTGCCTTTGGGATCATCCATGTTTTTCATTAACTATATTATAAGCTATATACAATATTTTAAAAGAATATGGATGTGGATTATTAATAGAAAAAGCGGAAAATTCCGCTTTTTTAAGATGGATTATAAAGCTCCATAAACTGCTTTGCAAATCCCTGATACATATCAGGGGATCCCGGAAGGAATTCAAAGAAAAAATGAGCAGATTCGGGATCAATATGTATACGCATGATCGGTGGAGATGACGGGGCATCAATTGTAACTATCCCTCTTTGAAGCGCTGACAGAATCGCTTCTCTTAGTGTCATAGAATCTCCGTGGATCGGATGAGGACGGATACGAAATGCCACTTTGAGGCCGCGGTTCTCTACTTCTTTTCTTATCTCTGGAAATAAAGTACCTAAAATACTATCGATACGATTAACCCCTAAAGACAATGTACGTACTCCCTCTTGCGATAATGCGGAAAAAAGACCGGTTATAAAATCATCCATGGTCAGGCGTTGGCGTTTTTTCATTTTCTGCATATTTATCTCCTCTGAAGAACTCTGAAATTATGTTAACAAAAAGTCTTCCTTTTAGGAAGACTTTTTGTGGGCTGTATTGGATTTAGTTGGAACCAAATTCTGCAAAAATTTGGGGTTTGGCAACAATTACAAAGTCTTACTCTAACTTCTGGGTTTCAAGCTCTTTGAAATTGTTTATTAATTCTTTCCAAAAGAAAAAAGCTAGTATCGGAAATAATAAAGCGGTTAGTACTCCCGGATAGTAACCCCACTCTACTATTGCCCTGATAATATGATGAAGCTCAAATATTAGGACAACCCCAAGTATTACCATCAATCTCAGTGGCCATTTTCCGCCGAGTATGAGAAAGAAAAAAGTTATCAGAAAGAGCCAAAGCATAATTTGAAATAACAGAAACGTAGCCTGAAAAACGGTCATATTTTCAAAATACTGAAAAACAAACTTGAAAATTGGGTCAATATTAAAAAATCCCGTAAAGTATTCTTCCAATCCGTGCGTAATAAAAAGAGGAATTGATAATAAAAAAAGGAGCTTGAGTTTTTTGCTGATCATATAAAAAATAATACCATAGAAGTTTTAACATCAACTACAGTATATAAAATAGTCGTTAAAAAAATATTTAATGGTGGCGCCAAAATGCTGACGCATTTTGCATCTCAAAGATCCTGAACGAAGTGAGGGACTACAAAAATGCGTTACACCTCGCTACGCTCGGTGTCCTATAAAAATATAGTCGCTCTGCTCCTTATTTTTGTGGAGAAATACTAACCTTTGCTCGAACTCATTTTGAAAAGAAATCGCGGAGCGATTGATCTTTCCCACGCGCGGAGCGCGTGGTGACTCTTCCAACGGCTCAACGCGTTGAGCCGTTGGTAACTCTCCGCGCCATCGCCTCCGCTAACGCTACGGGCTACGGCGACCGCAAAACAAAATTTGCCTTTTCCTTTTTCAAAAAGAATTGGGGGGGGCGAAAAAATGGAAAAAACGCAAAGGAAAATTTTGGTTTTGCGTGTTCGCTATAACACTTCAAAACGGCTCACTAACAAGTTTATTGCTTTCACAATATCACTCGCCGTTTTTCCGTGTTTCGCGAACTTGGCGCTAACTCTATTTATTGTATCGTCAGTGCAAAGCACTGGCAAATCATATTGCGCTTACCCCCAACCCACCCAGCGTGCGCAACCCCCCGCCATTTTTTAGAAGAAATTATAAAACGGCGGGGGTTGCTCCCTAGATTTAACTGCTTTAAATAATATTTACAATCAGCACTTTAGAAAGTTTATCCAAAGTGATTTTTTCAGGATACCAGCATTCAATTTCAGGAACATAGGTCCCTTTATAGATTTCTTCCATTGCAATGTAGTTTTTTCCCTCTAGGCGAGGATTGAATCTTGACTGCAATTTCAAATCTTTATAGAAATTTGGATTTATAAGCAAGAAAACAACTTCTACCCAATCATTTTTCGGTCTTAAAAAATAATAACCCTCGCCTGCATATTTTTCGGCTTCGTCATAACTTTTTTGGCGCAAATCAATTAAACTAACCAAACCATTTCGAGTACCAAAATTACTACTTGATTGAGGAAATACAAGTGGATAAGTGTTGCCTTTATTTGAGTTTATAAAACCAGTTTCCTGGATTTTTCTAAAAGCTTGTCCGCTTGTGACATGAAAAACTTCTCCGAGCAATGACGGCAGTACTCTTTCATGTAAGTTTTGATGTGAAGTATGAATTACCTGAGATTTCTCATTCATTTTGATTATCTTTCGGAGAATTTTCTACTTTTTTTGCCCATAATTTATTACCAACATAGAAAAAAGCCACAGAAGAAATAAGAGCGGCCCAAAATATTACTGTATTAGCCGAGGAAGGATCTCCGCCAAACGCAAACCACTTTCTCAATTCAGTTTTTATCAGAATCACCAAAGACGTCGCTGATAAAAAGTAAAATAGAACTGAAAATATTTTTTTTATCATAAATTTTTGTTTTTAACTTCTTGTTTCTCACTTTTGCCCCTCTTAAACAATAGGAAAAGGACAAAAAGCAGCAGCGGAATACCCATCACAGCGCGCGCAAAAGACACCGGAACGGCATACATTTCAGTTATAGCACTAACCTCTGGAGCCCCACTAACTGCTTCTAATCCGTTCATAGAAATATAGTCGGAAAGAGCCTTAAGCTCGGACATCATATCGGCCTGAATGTAAGTCAAAATATTTAACACAAGAATCAAAATAAAAAATGCAATTTGAAAAACCCTCGCATTGGTCGTTGGCCTAATATCTAAAAATCTTTTTGTATACCATGTTGCCATGACATAAGAAAAAATAATACCAAATCCTGCAGCTATGAAAAAATTCATTCCCCCAAGTAAGACGGTAAGCCCTAGATTTATTACAAGAGCAGCTACAACAATAAGCAGAATACCCACGAAAAATTCCTTCCGTTTGATTGGAAGAGTTGGTGTAAAAGGTAGCTTTGAAATTATTTCTTTCAGCCCTTCTTTATAATTGTCTTGCGTCTCGCTCATAATATTGTTGATGATTATTTTACAAAATAACTTATATCTTTTTTATAAATCTTTGCAAACTCAGCCAACTCTAACGCATCAACACCGCGTTCGCCTCGCTCTATCTTAGAAATATAAGCTTGTGGCTTCTTCAACCTCTTGCCTGCTTCAACCTGTGTCAACTCAGCCGCAAGACGAGCAAGGCGGAGCCTTTTCATTAGTCTTTGGTATTTTGGCAAATATTTCTTAGACATAAATATACTAACATAATATAAGCGATTGTGGAATATACCATTTTGGTTTATTATGTTATTAGGGAATCGTAGCGAACACGCAAAACCAAAATTTTCCTTTGCGTTTTTTCCATTTTTTCGCCCCCCCAATTCTTTTTGAAAAAGGAAAAGGCAAATTTTGTTTTGCGGTCGCCGTAGCCCGTAGCGTTAGCGGAGGCGATGGCGCGGAGCATTACCACGCAATAGGAGCGTACGATGTAGTTTAGAGTTACCACGCGCTCCGCGCGTGAAAGACTCAATCGCCTTGCGATTGGAAATAAGTTCGAGCAAAGGTTAGTATTTCTCCACAAATAAAAAATCACGATCATAAAGGTCGCAATTTTTTACTTGTGGACCCTACGTCGCTGAGGCTCCTCAGGATCCTACCAAAATATAGAAAAGCCCCGCCCGGTGCGTGGTTTTCTTATTTTGGTGGACCTGGGGGGAATCGAACCCCCGCCTCCGCAATGCGAATGCGGTGTTTTACCACTGAACTACAGGCCCCCGACTCCGCTCTGATTGCAAATCAGAGTTTCGACCTGGCGTCGCCGAAGCTACCCCAAGGCGCGCGAGGCAAGCAAAACAGATTTTACTCTAACAAAAATTTGCAAAAGAAAAAAGAGAATTTATTTTAATAATATTGTGCTTTGGGGGGGTACACGAGATGAAAACTTAGAAAAATTCATTGATATCGACGGAACCATTGAATCAATTATTTATGGATTGGTAATCGGTAAGTAGTGTATTAATTATCTCGCCTACGCTATGTTTTTACTCTAAATACTCGGCTACGTTCACATCAAACGCTCTAATCTCTTCATCTGAGTAGCTTCTTCTAAGCTGGTGATAGGTTGTATAGATGGGGGAAAGAGGAGTATTTTTCTCTGAAAGATAGCGTGGTACATCATCAAGACGCCAGATTGATCGAGAAAATGTATTATAGGTTATCGAGTATGCGCTTCGGACGCTAAGCAGATGTAGCGGCGTGATATTATTACTGTAAAGGAAAACGGTTCGATGGAAATTAAGGCTATCAGCGATAAAAGCGAGCATAAACGGAAGATCAGTTATTCGATTGTTAAGTATGTGTAAATATTTTTTGCTATTTTTAACGTCCATATTACCTTTAAATTCGTTAATAAGCATATCAAGATCATCTGATGAGATAATATCATCTCGGTTAAGCGTTTTTCTGAAGTAATCGATGGTTGCAAGGTCACCCCAATAGCGTAAATCCAAACATCGGTATTCTGCACCCTCGGGTTGATCATCAAACTCGATGCCGTGATCGAGGAAAAGCTTTGCATATTGATTTTGAGGTGATTGTTGTATTAAGGCTTTAAAATCGAGGTAGTAATTTTCATCAGCTTGCTTTGCAATAAAACCGTAGTCGTTATCCCGGAAAATATACATGGGTACATATACTTGGGGGAAACACCCGCTTTTAATGATATAAGGACCAACGCGCTGGGCTTGGTCTAAACCGCCATTTACTATGTCATCCTGGAGAAGATCGAAATCGTGAAGTGTAGGAAAACTAGTGAGGGTATTCTTCAGCGTAAAGGTGATGGCACGGTTCTTCTGCACTATCGTTTCACATATCCCCCGCAAGAAACAGCTGAAACGAGATCGAGATTCTTTCAATAATTGATCTCCATTTTTTTTCACAAGATGGAGATCTTCCAATAGTGTTGTATCGTTAACCCGCGAACCTAAAAAGTCCATAGTAAAAGATGAGGAAGGATCTCGAATCGCATTTGCCTCTGTCACAAAATCATAAAGCCTTGTGCTGTCTTTTTGGTAGCTTCTAGCTGCACCGTGCACGGCACCGAGCATCCGAAAAGCATTGATCACTGTGGGTTTCTCTAAAAATATATCTGTTTTTTCGATAGCATTTGGAAGTTGTTGAAGATAAGATGCTGGCAAAAAACCGTATAGAACAATTTTCTTTAACATATCTATTTCTGAATCTATGTTCGTAAGAGATTTTTGCTTAATGCGATACTTTATGTCTTGCATTAAAAGATCTTCAGTATGTATGAGTGTTGCAATGTGCTGCTTTAATGCGCCTACATTAACTTCGGGGGAGTAGAAAAGAGGATCCTCTAGAGTAATCTGCAACAAAAAATCCGTTCTTACCTTAAGTCCTTTCCATATGAATGATAAACCAACACTAAAGAACAAAACGACGCTAACAATACTTAGTATAATGAACCGCTGCTTTTTTCTGATCATGGTTTTTTGCATGAAAAAAGTGAAAGCATCTTAATTAGCCTTCATAATAATACGCGGATTCTTTGTATTAAAGGGGAGCCGAGAAACAAAGTTTACTTTGGGTGGCATAAATAATTTCGCGACCACTGCATCTTTAAGACACATAGCAGGTGAAAGGCGAAGTTCCTCCATAAGAACCGTAATGATTTGATACCGAAGCATCTCCTCGGATAGGCTACTATTTGATTTTTTTATTACTAAACAAGTAAGTTCTGCTGTGCGTTTCCTCTTTGAATAGTGTTCTTGTACCTCAATCTTAAAAAGCGGTTCAATATAGACATAAAACGGAGTCATTATTCGCTCAACCTCTTCCACACGAATTTCCCCTCCGCCAATACGCACGAAATCGCTATTAATTCTTCCCAACAATTCAATCCGCGGATCGGAATCATCACAAGAACATGCATCTTTAACTACATGTGCCGCATCGCCGGTTCGATAACGAACAAGGGGCATGGCATGAGGAAGACGCAAAGAGGTTATGATGAGTTCGCCATCTATAATTTCTGGAAAAAAGAAATCAGCACGAACATGCATAATCCGCTGCGGCTCTTTGCATGTGTCCAAAGATCGTGCGATAACATCCTTTGATT
>JADFMT010000007.1 GCA_022563755.1 Patescibacteria group bacterium
GATTTGTAATAGTAAACGGTATCGCCTTCTGGACAAAACATGATGTCCGTTTTTCCAGAACCAAATTCTTCAACGCCGTGGCGCGAAAACTTAAATCCCTTCCTATAAGCCAATCTGGAAGTGGCTTTTTTATTTTGAATACGTCTTGTTGGTTTTTTCATAAACTATGTGATTTTAGCTCTGCTCCACAACTTACTTTATCTTACAATACGTTCATGATTTCCAAAAATATGCCGGTTGAGAGTCCAATAATCAACAGCCACCGAAGCCAAGTTTTTGGACCTAAGAGTAAATGACGATGCTCAGGAAATATTTTATGAAGCCTGCGCGCCATCTCAATAATAAAAAGCCCCAGTATTCCCAGAAAAACCGCACCCACCAATCCCAAAACCTTGATAAAACCCGTAATCCCCAGCAAAAAAAGTAAGAGTGCTGGTAAAACGGTTAGAAGCCAGGCAAGAGATTTTGGGCGACTGTAATCAAATATAAAAATACTTTTCAGGTCGGCCGCCATGGCAAGATACGAGGTAAAAACGGCAATGAGTCCAATTAAAGAACCCAGTAAGATCGCGACACTTCCCACACGGGAAGCAAGGCCGGAAATGGCATCCTCGGTTGTAAAAGCGCCCGAAACTCCCAAGATTGCGGCAATAAATACAAAATACACAACCGAGGAGGCAAGAAGACTCCAAATGATAACATTCTTAAAATCGCGCAGCGTTGCCCCTTTTAAAATATCACGCGCTTCCGGAAGGCTCGCAAACCCTCCAAGGGCAAATAGCCAAATGCCGTAAGGTAGAAACCAGGAGGAGGTATCGCCCACCAAAAAGTTCTCAAGTCGAAACTCGGGAACTGAGATGCCAAATAAATAGAATACGAATAAAAAAAGCGGAATGGTCAGATAAAAATTGAGGGTGCCGATTCTTTCAAACCGAAACAAACTAAAAAGGGCTGCGGTTACAAAAAAGAATATGCTTAAATTGAATACGGAAATCGCAGGAAAAAAAACGTTAAGAAAAATCCCGCCCAAGATTCCATAGGCTAAAAGTGTGCCGTGATACGCAAAAATCGTTGTAACAAAGGCAAAGAATTCAGCTTTCTTTCCTAAAAACTTGCGCACATATCCCGTAAAACGGTGCTGCCCCTCGGTTAAAAATGCAATCTCACCGTACATTAAGTGAAGTACGGTCATAAAAAAAAGCGCAACTGCAAAATGCACTACTCCCCAAAGAATTCCTGCACGCGCAAAACTAAAAGGTAAAGCAAAAATGCCGGCTCCAAAAATCATGCCGACCAACGTCCCTAAGCCATCACGATAGAGCTTAAATTTACTTTCCATGAAGCATTTATATCTCCACTACTTTTTCTTTACGGATGAGCTCAATGATTTTGTCAAGTAACGTCTTGGGATCTGGTTCATAAACAATCTTTCCCGGACCGCGGTGCGATTTTTCAACGATCTCCTGGATAATCTCGGCTGTGCCGCCGGTGCCTATAAGAACACCGATTGGCTTTTGATCTTCAAAGGCAATCGTAAATTCGTTGAGCGTGCCCATTCGGCCGCAGCCAATAATAACCGCGTCTGCCGATCGAGTAAGTAGCAGGTTGCGGCCAGAATAATTAAAACCGGTGTAGACAATCATATCCATGTAATCCACCGGAAGCTTATAGCGCTCGATGTGTTCTTTCTCGGTTGCGGCAGGTGAAAGCCCAATCGTAAAACCGTTTTCTTCTTTCGCACCAATCGCGGCCCAATAGGGAAAACCCGTGGTTGCGCCGTTGACTAAAATCGCCTTGTGCCGCACCACTTCACGACCAAGTTCCTTAGCTTTCTCAAGCGCATCCGGCGCGCAGTGATCGGTTTCCGCTGCGCCAGAAACTGCAATTTTAAATTTTAGGTGTGAATGAGGCGAGGGTTTCATGATCTCATCGTAGCTCAAATTGCTCGGCGTAGCTAGGCGCTCGTGCGTCAATTCCTAAGTAATCACGGATTCTCTGCACTAAAAATAAAGCGGCGGCTGGCTCGCCCTGAACCACAAACACTTTTTCTAAAAAATCAACAGAATTTTTTACAAAATCTAGTAGCATATCGCGATCTGGATGGGCAGAATATCCTTGGATGGTCTCAATCCGGGCTTTCACGGAAATTTTATCTCTAAAAATACGAATAGTCTTTGCGCCGTCCTGAAGTTGCCTGCCCCTGGAGCCGGCGGCTTGATAACCAATCATTAAAAGCGTGGAAGACGGATCTGAAAGGTATCGACGCTCATGATGCACAATCCGTCCGCCGGTCGACATGCCCGAGCCTGCAATGATAATTTTGGGCGCAGGTACCTCATTGATCGCTTTTGACTCCTCAGTGCTTAGAGTAAATTTTAATCTCGGGAATTTAAACACTTCGTCTCCTGAGGAGATAATATAGCGCGCTTTTTTGTTGTAATAGTGTTCGTATTTTTTATAAACTGCCGTGGCCTTGATCGCCAAAGGGGAGTCAACAAAAATGGGCACTTCGGGAATCCGGCCATTCTCAACTAATTCATTTAATTCAAAAAGGAGTTCTTGGGTGCGCTCGAGCGAGAATGCCGGTATCATAAGCACTCCTTTTTTCTTCACCACATCTTCAATGATACGCTCAATCTTTAGCCGGCGCTCGTTGCGGTTTTCATGCAGACGATTGCCGTAGGTAGATTCAATAATTAAAAAATTTGCGTCCGTAATTTTCTCAGGCGGCCTTAAAAGTGGAGTTGGTGGATTTCCAATATCGCCGGTAACCACGATTTTCTTTCCTCCCGCCTTAAACTCAATCATGGCAGATCCCAAAATATGTCCGGCATCGCGCAGCTGAATAGTAAAATCCCCCACCTTAAACTCGCGATGGTACTCCAGTCCTTCCCACTTCTCAAACGCCCGGCGCAGGTCATCTTTATCAAAAAGAAGAGGAGTACCCTCACTTTCTCTTAACATGAGCCCCAAGCTATCCTCAAGCATAAGGCGAGCAAGATCCCGGGTTGCCGAGGTTGAGAAAATCTTTCCCTGAAATCCTTCTTTTACGAGTTTTGGCAATCTGCCCGTATGATCAATATGCGCATGGGTCACGATGACCGCATCAATATCTCCGGCATTGAACGGGAATGGTTCGTGATTGCGCTGCTCGCATACCCGAGGACACTGAAAAAGCCCGCAGTCCACCAGCACTTTTGTCCGCCGGCCGGCGGATTCGACCTCAAGCAGATAACAAGCGCCTGTCACTTCCTGCGCTCCTCCGTAAAAAGAAATCTTCATGTACTCATTATATCATCTGACGGGAGCTTTCTAGTATAAAAATACAAGAAATAAATGCTCGCTATAAGAGCTCCCAAAAAATCAAATAACAAATCACTTAAAGTATCGGACAGGCCCAGTTGGGCGGGCGCGACGTCGTAGAAACGAGCAAAATAATCAAAACTAAACTCAAAAAATTCCCAAAAAACGCCGATTAAAACAGAAAAGCTCACAAAACTAACAAGAAGCATCCAAGACGGAACATTTAGGCGAGTCGCGCGATAGAGAAGAAACCAAAAGACAAACGCAACAATCCAAAATCCTCCGGCAAAATGCAAAGCTATATCCAACCACCAGATTTTGTAATATCCGGCATTCACAACCGCCCAGGCATGAACGCCTAAAATTAAAACAATAAGTAAGATTAAAAATATGCCGAGTCTCTTTGTCATTTTAGACTTGTTTCTCGCGACCCTCTGTTGTAGATCGCCCACCCTGCCACTGACCGCGATACGCACTCACTTCCCCCTTGATCTCGATAAAAAATACTTGCACATACCGAGCGCCCATTTCTATCGTGACCGAAATCGTACCTGCATTATAGAGTGCGGGGTGTATGGTTCCCGAAAAACCAGGATCAACAATGGATTGGCGAGAAATAACGCCCATACGATGTAGGGTTGCGCGCGGCTTTATGATGCAAAAAAGGTCGCGCGGCATATTAAATTTCTCTATCGTTTCCGTTAACACATATTCTCCGGGCTTTAAAATGAGCTCGGTCTTTTTACGGGGGTTAAATTCGGAAATAAGAACCGCACGGGGCGTCTCCCGTTCTTCAACTCCTAAAAACGCCGTGCCCTCGAGCCGGAAAGCTTTTTTAATTCGAAGATCAATAACCACGCTTTCAGGATTTTCTAACTCTCGCTCTGAAAGATTCTCAATTAATTTTTCCTCACAAATACGCTTATGAATCTGGTCGGTCCCCAATATCATATCTCAAAACATTACATCTTCGTCTGAGCGTTTATAAGAATGAATTTCCTCTGGACCAAACCAATGTTTTATCTCATGTGCGGCTTCTTTTTCATCCCCCGAGGCATGAATAAGATTACGAACTGCTCTTTTTTCAATATTGGCTGCGATTGGAGTATCTACGGAAAAATCGCCTCGGATTGTTCCCGGAGCTGATTCAATAGGATAGGTATGTCCTGTGATTTTTCGTACGGTACTGATCGCATGCATGCCCTGGATGATCATGGCAACGACCGGTCCTGAGGTTATATACTCTTCAAGCCATCCTTTTACCTTTCTCCCAATCTCTTTATGATCCGTGGTTCCCATTTTCTCTTTAAGGTCAAGGCCTTGCTTTTCAAAGGCAATCCTATTTTTTTCTCCGATCATCTCCAACCAATCGTCTTCTCCAAGGTAATGCTTGGCAATATACTCTTTTGTTGGCCAACTCATTTTTAGCGCAATCACTTTAAGCCCCCGTTTCTCAAAACGGCTTAGAATCTCACCAATAAGTCCGCGCTTCACTCCGTCCGGCTTAACTAAAACCAATGTTCGTTCTTCTTTTGGGTGTGACATAACTTCATCATTCTAATAAATGATTCACGAACTCGCAAGGCTCAATCTGTAAAATAAATATTTTCTCCGTCACTTTCTACAATAATCGTGCCGTCCGTATCTGTGCGAAAAATGCGGATGCCGGCGGCTTGAAGTTTGCGAATGGTTTGGGCATGCGGGTGGCCGTAACGATTTTTCCTGCCTACCATGATTACTGCGAGTTGTGGCGCGACTGCGTCCAAAAACGCGCCGGTTGTAGAATTTTTTGATCCGTGGTGCGCAACTTTTAATACATCGCTTTCAAGGATGTCGCCCTCCAAAAGAAGATTAAATTCTCCACCTCTATCTAAATCGCCTGTTAGTAAAAAAGATGTGCTGCCGTAGACAAGACGGCCAACAACCATCGCTTCATTTATATCGCCTGTTGCGACTTCGTTCTCACGAGGCGACAGCACATCGAAATAAATGTCATCTTCAAGCCAAATCCTCATGCCGCGTTTTGCAAAAATGCGCTCTATGTCATTTTCTTCAGTCAACTTCTCCCACTCTGAAAACTCCGCAATAGCGTGAAGCGTTCCGGGCTCAAAAGTATAGTCAACCTCATATCTTTTTAAAACTTCAACAAGACCTCCGATATGATCCTGATGAGGATGAGTCAAGATTAACGCATCAATTGAGCGGTCATATGCGGGCATAACACCCGAGAGCTCTGCTAAAACTTTTTTATTTGCGCCGCCGTCAATTAATATCTGATTTCCATTTGGAGATTCAATAAAAATCGCATCTCCTTGACCAACATCAAGAAACGCAACAGTCAAAATGTCGCTCCTCTCTTCTGAAAAAACCGCATACCAAATAAAAATACTCAAAAGAAAAAGCACTCCCAGAAAATACCATTTGAGATTTTTCATGAAAGAGTGCATCTAGCGATTATAACAAAAAGGCCAAAGGAGTAAGATACCCCTTTGGCTAATGTTAAATGTTATTTTAATTTTTCAGCAGCTCTGCGATATCCAAATCGAACTCAGCTTCCTTTATTGATCCAACCTCGGCAGGCAAAAACTCGCCTGTAACAGCAAGTTCGCAAGCATCTCGAAGGTCTTCCGCCCCAAAAAAAGGCTGACCGTCCTTGTCCAATAGAACTGGTTGACCAGGCAACTCTTTAATCGAGAGTCGTGCAGCAGAGTCTGCATCTTCTGTACCGCCTTCCATCGCTACACCAATCACCGGAGTATGGTAATTGCCAAAATATCGCAACAAAGATACAAGTACACCAGGAAGAGCAGCAGCTTTACCCGCAGCTGCAACGACGACATCCGCAGATGTATCTTCAGCATATTTGAGTAATACTCCTGGGTTTCTGTGACAGCTAATGATGTGTAGAGACGGTCTCACCAACCCTTGTTTTTTTGATGCTTCAAGATAGACAAGGGTGGGTTTGGCATACTTAAGATCTGACCTACTGCCCAACACAACATCAACACGCACAGGAGTTGGCTGAACATCAATGCCCATCTGATCGCGCTGAAATACCTCCAGCTTCTGATCGGTTAATCGCCAAAAGATGTAGCGATAAAGCCTGGTTGTTTGCTCAAGCACCTCGGCTGGAACCTTCAAACAGTGAACATAGGAAACGTCTTCAGGATTTGCAGGATCACGTTCGTGAATACCATGTTCCATTCCCCAACCACGCATAAATTGCTTATCAAGGGATTGTGGAGTTCGGCCTTCAAGTATCGCTCGTTCCCAGTCTTTCACATCCCAGAAACGACTTGAATCGGGAGTTATTACCTCGTCCCCCAAGCAGAGACGGCCCTCGCTATTAAAGCCCCACTCAAGCTTGAAGTCAGCGATTACAATTCCATGACTCAATGCTATTGCATGAGCAAGCGCATATACCTGCAATGAAAGATTCTCGGGATCCTTTCCATACTTTAAAGCAATGCTCTTTGCGTCAACGTGTTCGTCATGCCCAACCTCTGCTTTTGTTGTTGGAGTAAAGATGGCACAAGGAAGTCGTGAACCATCCCGCAACCCTTCTGGCAACCGATGACCACATACCTCACCCGTTTTTTTATATGCTACAAGGCCGCTCCCTGTAAGATATCCTCGTACAATTGCTTCAAACGGAAGCATGTCGAGTCTCTTTACCACCAGGGCCCGTTTTTGCAGTTTGGGATTGCCTTGAAGAGCTTTGGGTAGATATGCATCAATGCCAGAACCATAGGCAACAATATCCTGCATAGAAGGATCTAGTACGATTTTGCGCCAAAACACATTCATTGCCGTAAGGATCGCTCCTTTGTTTTGAACCACAGCGGGAAGCACGAAATCAAAGATACTGATTCGATCACTTGCAACCGGCAAGAGGTTATCTGGATGATCTGGCAGATCATAGATGTCCCGTACTTTTCCTTCAGAAAAAAAATTCAATCCTGAGACAAATTCACGACTGACGGCTAGGGGAATCTGAACCATTGCATTTCCTCCTTATAGAATGTCAGATAACAAAAGCTTTCTTGAGACTATCAAGAAAACATCTGGAGATCATACTATCTAAATTGTATAAGTAAGTAAAGTTTGATCTTATATTCTTACTGAACCGTCATGATCTGACCATTTGAGGCCGTAACCGTTTCTGTAACATCGCTGCCCGATGCAACTCCTGTTACGGCTATGGATGGCGCTGGAGCAATTCCCCAGCTAAAAGTATCACCCGTGGAAACAGCTGGTGCAACATTGCATTTCAGTGCAAGAATCTTTATAGCTCCTTTTGGAATAACCAGCCCGTTATCAAGCGTGAATGAGACATCACTCCCTGATATAACGGTAACCGTTGGATTAACAACGTTTGAACCTGTATTAAGTGCAGTAGTGCCGTCAAACAACTGACATGTGTTTAATCCACTTGCTGCTGTCGCAAATGTGTATTTCAATGGAATGAGCGAGAATCGTACGTCCTCACCGGATGCGGTTACATCAAACTGGTAGTTGGCAAAGGTAAACATCTGAGCGCCTGCAACAATGTTTTGTGCTGTAGGGAAAGAGGCAACGCTGATTGCCAAAGCCGCCACTTTGACTGTCATCTTGTTCATACTGAAGCTGCCTTGTGAGATGGTAATGGTATTTCCGGTTGTCTGACCCGTAATCGTTGTCCAATCAGCTGAAGGATTGCTTGAAAGAGTATACTCGGTGCCATTCCCGATGTTCGCAGCAACCTTACCTTTTAGGGTGTAGACGCTCTTTCCTACCGGGAAGGTTACGGTATCGGTAAAGGTAATCGAGGTGCCTGCTCCGGTTGCATCAATCGGTCCCGCTACAACAGAACCATTTGGATCAACCATGATTATATTGGTAAGCAAACCACTACCCGAACCGGATGTGGTAGCAATCGTGAATTTCATACTCGACACTGAGATTGCTTCACCCTTGAGATCAATCTCAAATCCACCCAGTACCTGGTTTGGAACGTTGACTGCAATGTTTTGTGCAGGAACCTGATTTGATTTGCTAATAACTACTGTTGTGTCGGATGGTGTATTAAATGATGACTCTGTTGAGGTTGCTTTGTTATTGGCAGCATCAATCGATTCAACAATAAAGTGATACGTAGTATCTGCTGTTAAATCGGTGAGTGTTATAGAATGGCTTGTTACCAATGATACTGTGCTTGAGGCTGACACATCCACTGGATTTTCTAAATCAATAGGAGTGGTCGTTGAGAAGTGAACTTTGCTGGTTGCTGGCTCACTGGTTGCCCACGTAATGGTTGCGGACGTTAAGCTCGCAACAGTAGCAGAGACTACAGAAATGACGGGTGCAGTGGTATCCGATCCACCATCATTGTCTCTAAAGAAATCTCCTAGCTTCTTACGAATGCCTAGCGCCTTAAGCAGACCGGGTGGAATATTGCCCGATTTGCCCGCTCCATCTGTAAGCAGTTCTTTGATTCGCTCAAATCCATGCTTCTCTATTTCTAAAGCATCAATAGCCGTATCTTTTCTGAATTCTGCCCTATTTTTATCCGCTTCGATTTGAAGAAGTCTTTGACGAATTTGTTTCTCAGCCTCTATATCCCCTAATCTAACAGCATCGCGTAATTCTCTATGAAGCTTTCTTTTTTCAGCAAAGAATTCTTTTTTTGCATTGTTAAATTCTTGTTTTGCAATCTTTTTTTGGAGATGGAAATTACCTACAATCTCGGTAGGAGCGGATGAACTAACTAGATTCGTTAAAGATGCAGCCGAGGAGAATACCGAATCGTCCTCAAAAAGAAAGGTAACAATAATTTTGTTAGCCTCTTCCTCAACATTAATTGACGCAAGATCAACTCTGTCTAAAGCCCTGACAAGTGCGGGCAATCTATCCGCAAACCTTCTTGCCAACCTATTTCTACGCTCAGCTAGACGTTCGAGACGTTTTAAGGTTTTTTCAAAATCCTTAAATTGGTCTTTTCCTTGGTGAGATATTTTCTTAAAAAGATCTTCAGCTTTTTCTAGATTTTTTTCAGCTCGAAAAATAGTGCCTATAATAGTTGCCCCATCAAACGTCCCGGGCTCTAGGTTTTCTCCAGTAGTTGTCGCGGTAGTAGTCGCAGTAGTGGTCGCGGTAGTAGTAGCAGCATTCCCTGCATCAGTTTGAGTTTCAATTTCAACTTCTTCTAACCTTCTTTCTGCTAATTTCAATACAAAATCAATTCTATTTTCATCACCAACAATGAAAAAGCTTTGAAATTGTTCTGATAAAAGCTTCAAAGGATAAAGAGTATCTGAGGGCAAGGCGGCTTGAGCAGAGTTTACAAAACCACCCCCAATACTAAAAATAAGGACCACTGCTATCAAAGAGGTAACAAATCGCTTTGTGAAGAAGTAAGAACGCACAGATTTATTCTCCTCGGCCGTATTTACAAAATTCAAACGAAGAGTTTTAAGCCATTTTTGATCAGGCTCTATTTTTCTAAGCTTTTTTATTTTCTTTATAATATGAAAAAATCTAAACATGATCGTTAAATTGTTGTTTTAGCTTTTTAAGCGACCTATAAATAGAGACGTAGATCGCGTTGGGTTTCTTACCGGAAAGTTCTGCAATGTCTGGAATTGAGAGACCGTCCACAAATCGCCAGTGGAGAATTTCTGTTTGCTCTTTGGGTAAAATCTGAAACGCTTTAACAATCCGTTTTACCTCTACAGCATTCTCCATGCTCTCAGGAAGATACTGATCATCAACAAGGGTATCTACCATACTCTCATTGATCAAAACGGTTTTTGCGCCTCTACCTCGCCAATGATCGGCCATAACATTTCGCAAGACCCGGTAAAGAAACGCAGGATAGGATTTAATGGTCTCGCCACCCTGCACATACTGCCAGGTCTGCAGGAAGGTTTGTGAGACAAAATCCTCAGAAAGTTCCTTGGAACCCACGCGCACTAAACAAAACCGGTAGAGCTTCGGCGCACATTCATCGAAAGCCCGGATAAAGACTTTCTCAACTTTTGTATGAATGGAAATGGCTTCGCTTTTCACGAATGGTTTTGAGATAGCGCCCCTCATAGTATTATGAACGCCCATACCTAGAGAAGACGGTTCCCGTAGCCAAAATCTTACAGGATGCTTGCTCAGCGTCAACTATTGCGTTTTCTCAATACGAAATAAGCCAGAAGCCCATACAGGAAGAAGGCAGCGACGGCTGGAAAATGCGAGATGGTAATCTCGGAAAAGAAAGGCTTGGCAAGAATGTCGGCTACGGCGAGTTCGTATGAGGCAAAAAGATAGGTAATCCACGCAAAGGGCATGGCAAGAATGCCGCTCACCCATCCAATAACCCCTGTTAAAAATCCAAAAAGCATGGTCAGCGGCACAAAGATTAAAATCAAAAGATTCGCAGGCAAGGCAACCACAGAAAACGTGCCCATGGTATAGAGAAGAAGCGGGGTTACGGCAAGCTGTGCCGATAGTGTCGCAAGGCCGTATTCTCGGATCTGAAATTTTTTAGGCAAAAACCTTACAAATCTTTCCAGATGGGGCGAAAGGTACAAAAGCCCAAGCGTTGCTAAAAAAGAAAGTTGAAACGACACGTCAAATCGTAAAATTTTAGGATTAGCTAAAAGCATCAAAAAACCAGCAACAAAAAGCGCGATCTTGGCCTGGTACACTCTTCCCGTAAGACCTGCAAAATACAAAATCGCAGCCATAATAGAGGCGCGTACCACCGTAGCCGACGCACCGGTCAGGATCGCAAAAAGAAAAATGCCAACAAGACCCGCGCTGACGCTTAAAGCATACGGAAGAAAACCAGCAAAAAATCCTGCAATGGAACGTGCAACAATCGTCACATTGTAACCCGAAAGAACCACAATATGGATGACTCCAACTTTACGAAAATCCTCCAACACCTCCGGAGGCATACTGCGCTTCGCTCCCACGGTCAGCCCGCCTAAAAAAGATGCTTGTGGTTCGGGCAACGCGCGCGACAGACTTTCAAGATATTTTCGCTTAACGGCAAAAAGCATTCGCTTAAGCCGCCAGCCCTCGCCCGATCCCGTCTTGGTAATCGCGGGAAAAACCATCTCTAAGAAAATATCGTCTTTGGCCAAATATGCGCGGTAATCAAAATCCGAGAAATTTTCAGGCTCCTTTACTACTCCCCTTATCTCGAGCGTATCTCCATAAGAAAATTCAGGGAGGCGGCGCGTAATGAGCAAAAGTTTAACCGATGAAATGTTTTGCCACTGCCTCTCTTGCCAATTGAGCATTTCATGCGCCTGAAAAATTAGGCGCGTTGAATTTTCGCGCTCATCTGGTTCCTCGACAATCGTGCCCCGAAGAAATATGCTCTCACCCATTACATTTTTCAATTCCAAAGGAATATCTGCTCGATCCTTGGTTTCATAGCGAAGAATTCCCAAACTTAATGATAAAAGCGCAATCCCAAGAAAAAGAAAAACGGATCCTTTATATATCCGCGAAAAAACAAAAAAGAATATACTAATGATTCCAAGCAACGCCGCGAATCCCCAATCGATCGCAAAAAAAGAGCGTGCCAAAATCCCTATTCCAAATCCGGCAAGCATGAGAACAAAAATAACCCGACGAAACATGGTTGAATTTTACGTAAAATTCAGTATAATAGATAGAGTTTTAACCAATCCCCGCCCCCATCGTCTAGTGGTTAGGACGACACTCTTTCAAGGTGTAAACACCGGTTCGATTCCGGTTGGGGGCGCAATCTTACAACAAACATAAAATGGAAAAGGAAATCAAAATTAAGACAACGGACAACCACCTCATCTACGGAACGCTTGATGAATTAAAAAAGCCAGATAAACTTATCATTTTTGTTCACGGATTAACCGGTGACCAAAATGAACACATTTTTTATAATGCCGTAAAATTTTTTCCAAAAAGAGGATATGCAACATTTCGATTTGATTTATATTCGGGCGAGAAAAAAGGAAGAAGTTTAAGCAAATGCACAATAAAACTGCATGCTCAAGATTTGAATCGAGTGATTGCCTACTTCAAGAAAAGGTTCAAAAAGGTATTTCTCGTTGGTCATAGTTTAGGTGGGGCTACCATCTTAGTATCAGATATTTCAAAAACCACTGGCGTTGTTTTGTGGGATCCTTCGTGTAATCTCGGGGAAGGTCTTGTAGGGATCGATAAATATTGTAAATATAATCGATGCCTCAATGCCTACATTTTTCAATGGGGAACAGAATATATTATTGGAAAGAAAATGTATGAGGAGTGGAAAGATTTCCCTGGGCCAAAAGAATTAATGAAAAAAGTTCATAAACCCATAAAAATTATTTGTGCCGGCAAAGGCGTTCTCGTTAAAGGCGGAAAAGCATATTTCAAATACGCCGCTAAACCCAAAGCCTTTGTTATTATCCATAAGGCATATCATAACTTTGATGAAGAAGGAATAGAAGAAAAGCTCTTTCAAGAAACGCTAAGCTGGATTAAAAAATACTAACCCTCAAATCCAAAACGTGTCCCGATACGGGCCGCACAGAAGGAAATAAGTTTGTCTAAAAACTTGGAGTTCGTTCCGGTCTTTTTGACAAAATGTTTCATTCCTATTAGATTGTAGACTGGCAAGTCTACATTTCTTTGTTTGTAAATAAACGTTCTTTTACAGGAGGATACATGAAAACAATGCGCGATATATACGATAACATCTCGCCACTTGACGTCCGGTATTGGCGCAAGGATGTGGCGGAGTATCTCTCTGAGAACGGATTCACTCGATACAAGCTCCTTGTGGAGCTTGCGCTCGTGAAGGTTTTGCATCACCACGGCATTTGCCCTGAAACGGTCGTCAAGGAAGTCGAGACGGCATGCGACCAAGTTACGACTAAGGAAGTCTACGAGGAAGAAGCTCGGATTCAACACGACCTCCGCGCGCTCGTAAACTGCATTCGCAACAAAGTGAGCGACGGCGCGAAGCCATTTGTTCACATGATGGCGACTTCGTACGACATCGTTGATCCGGCGAATGCCGCTCGCTACAAGGATGTGGTCAATGAAGTGCTTCTCCCCTCTCTCATAGAGGTAGAAAAAGCGCTTATCAATATCACGCTGCGAGAAGCACAGACAGTGCAGATTGGCCGAACGCATGGCCAGCACGCTGTCCCGATCACCGTTGGATTCGCGCTCGCCGAATATGTAAGCCGTCTTGGAAACTGCATCGAAAACCTAAAACGGCTCGCTACGGAACTTCCTGGTAAGTTTTCAGGAGCAGTGGGCGCCTACAACGCCTCTTCTCTATTCTTTAGCGATCCCGAGGGCTTCGAAGCGGAAGTGCTCGCCGAGCTTGGACTCGAGCCAGCCGAACACTCGACGCAAATCGTGCCGCCGGAAGCACTAACGCGGCTTTTGTGTGAAGTGACGATTATAGCTGGTGTGCTTGCCAACCTCGCAGACGACATGCGAAATCTTCAGAGAACCGAGATCGGAGAAGTTGGTGAGGAGTTCGAGGTAGCGCAAGTTGGTTCCTCGACCATGCCGCAAAAACGTAACCCCATTAACTTCGAGAACGCCAAGAGCCTCTGGAAGATCGTTATGCCGCACATTATCACGGTATTCATGGATCAAATCAGCGAACACCAGCGCGACCTTACCAATTCCGCATCCGCGCGGACCTACGGAGAGACTATTGCCTACGTGGTTTCGATGGCAAATCGCTTCACGCGCACAATGCGGAAGCTCACGGTTGATCACGCCAACTTGGAACGCAACCTCGCCATGCAAAAGGGGTTGGTCGTCGCCGAACCCCTCTACATCATTCTCGCATCACTCGGACATCCTGACGCACACGAGAAAGTGCGAGCACTCACGCTTCAAGCACAGCGAGAGACACGGCCACTCGAAGAAGTCGCTGCCGGCGATACGGAGATACAAACGTATCTCGAGAAAATGGCACCGCGCCAGAAACGCATTCTCTCGAACCCTTCTCTCTATACCGGCATCGCCGCAAAAAAAGCAAAGGCGGTTGCAGAGCGTTGGGGGCAAAAACTCGGACTCTAGTCCGTTCACGGACGTTGTCGTTTACTCGACAACGTCCATTTTCATTTTTAAACTTGAACATTGTCTAACCTTAATTATAAAAAAACCGGGCCTTCCTACTAGAGGAAAAGCCCGTAAACAATACTATTTAAACTCTCTTTCAAAAACCACTTCTTCCTCGCTGGAAAACTCCTTCACTTTATGCACCCGGAGACACGCAGATATACCTCTACCTTCAGCTTTTTTCCACTCGCGAACAAACTGGCAGGCTTTTGAGTATTCGTCTTCTATCACCTCTTTCGATTCCCGTAATTCCTGAAAGTTCAGGCTTATGCCAAAGGTAACCTGAATTGCTTTAAGGGAGAGGTACCGAAGACCTAGGTTGCCGCGTATACCTGGGCCGCTTCGAAACCCGTGTCCATCCGTCGGCTGCATTTTTTGAATCAGCTTTTGGCTAGCATCTTCCAATGCTTTAAGACGAGAAATCATGTCGGCCTCCAGCACCCCTATGGCGCTTTCGTTAAACAAATCACCGAGACTCTGGCTTATTCTTGCATCTCGGATCCAAAGTTTCATGTCGCTATTACGCGCACGGGCAATCGCGAGTATTTTTCCAACTTCAGATTGCCTAGATGTTCTTGAATCCCGATTGGGTCGGCATTCTTCGGATTGGAGCCTTAGTAGACAGAGTTCCAAGCGATGAGGAGAGAAGCTTTCATTGGTTGCGGCTCGAACCACATCCAGGATAATCGAATCCTCCTCCTTAAACCTCGTTTTGATACTGACAAGAAATTCAAAGAAAGTTAACGTCTCTTCTGCATCGTCAGTCTCTCGCCACCAATCAGCAATCGCAGTCAACATCGCCTTTCGAGTCTCAAGCAAAGTAGGAAATTCACTGGACTCCTTATTCCTTGCTCTAGACTGTGGCAATTTTTCATATAACGGCATGAAATGATGGGAGCGTGCTTTTTGTGCTCGTTTTTTTGCTTCCACAACCTCTTTGCTATATGACTCAACAACCATGCCGCCGTTCTTTCCCTCCCTGGCAAGCAAAATACATTCCCTGTCATCAAAGGCATGGCGCAGCCAATTAAGATAACGCAAAGCAGATTCGTCAGCATGTGCTTCTACTGCATCCAGAAACATTGCTTCAATCTGGGGAATCTGATTCTCAGGAGAGAGAGGTTTTAATGTATGGTAAGCACCGAATTCTCCTTCTTCTCTGATGGCGTCCAAAACTGTTTTATACACTTCTGTATTCATGACAATCTCCTTGCAGCCGCAGCCACATAACCTCCCTTTCCGCAGAAAGAGAGTTTCAGCAAAAACCCGCAGGTAATCCGCTGAAAAGTTTAAAAGAACCCTATTAAGTAAACACCATGCTTACTATTACTATACCCGCCCGCATCTTATCTATTACGGATAAATCAGTCAAGATCCTTAAATAAAATTGTCATTTGTCTAACCTTTCGAAATATGCTAAAAATGATGCATGGTTACGATAGACATACCCTTTTCTCCGGTTAATCTTGAAGAGCGAAAAAAGCTGGATATACGGCCCGGTGATACGATTCGTGTCTGGCAACGAATTAAGGAGGGAGATAAAAGCCGTCTGCAGGCGTTTGAAGGATTGGTGATTGCGCGTAAACACGGCCGCGAGCCCGGTGCCACGTTTACGGTGCGCAAAGTAACCAAAGGCATCGGCGTTGAGCGAATCTTTCCCCTCTATTCACCCTCGATTGAAAAAATTGAACTTATAAGCCGCTCGAAAGTCCGACGAGCAAAACTCTATTATATCCGTGAAAAAGCGGCACGCGAGATGCGAAAGAAAATGAAAAAACTTCAGCGCGTTGAAAAAGTGATGTTTGAAAAACAAAAAGAGCCCGCCAAAGACGAGGAAGAAACAAAAAAAGAATAATACTGCCCAGGTGGTGGAATTGGTATACACACTAGGTTGAGGGCCTAGGCTCGCAAGGGCGTGAGGGTTCGAGTCCCTCCTTGGGCACACTTGACAAACCAATACCTTCTGTTATAATGGCCTCACCCAGAAAGGACTGGGTGATGTGTTCTTTTTAAACTCAAAAATCTACGGAGAACCTCATGAAGTTCCAGAAAGCAATCTTAGTCGGGTTAATGCTCGCGGTAGTATTGTCGGCAGCGGCTTTCAGTACGGCACGCGCGCAAAATAACGGGATCGTTGACGTCGTTATTACGGCCGGTGTCAACGACGACTTTGCTCTGCCAATCGAGCAAACCTCGCCGAGCGCCGACCTCCTCATCCTCATGGATTCATACGGCGGGGGTGATAGGGTCTTGTTTCCCCACAGACAGTTTGACGATCTGGCCAACAACAGAGTCTTTGGCCATACCTTTACAGGATTGCCGCAGGACATTATCGCGGCAACACTTGAGATTCGTATGTTCGCGGGCGGCAGTAGTTTAGTATCGAACGACGCCATTCATCTTGAACGTACTGGAGTCAATGACGCGTTCACGTCTTGGGGAATGGGGCTTACTGCCTTATTTAACCTGGAGACTGGACATCTAGAATGGGATGCGGGGAGTGACTACACGTTTATTTTAGACCTCGCGAACCTGCCTCCAGACGGACAAGGCGACACGGACATCATCCCTTTCATGAACGCGGACCACGCTCTTGATGTCTACGTCCAGGACGACACCGCGGTTGATTACATGATCCTCACCGTCACAGTGCCAAGGGGAAAAAGGTTACTATTTGCCATATCCCTCCCGGAAATCCATCCAATGCTCAAACAATAACAGTCGGCGCTGCTGCGGTGAATGCTCATCTAAATCACGGAGATACTCTGGGCGAGTGTAAAAAAGATGGAAGGGGAGACCACGGCAACGGTGGAGAGAAAAGTCCTGGTATACAGTAAGACAAATTTCTCCTGCCTAGATTTCGAACTATCTCTAATATCGGACACACTTGACAAACTTCTATCTCTTGCTATAATAGGCGCATTGTCCAGAACGAACTGGATGATATCTGCCCGAGTAGGTAGATAGTGCTCTTTTCAATAAACCTACGGAGAAGCCTTATGAAGCTTCAGAGAATCCGCGCCGGCCCGGTATTGTTTTCCGGCCATAGCTGGCATAAAAAAGTCAACACCTCGGCCCTCCTGTTCATCGATCCCGGCACCTCCGCCGCGGTGGACATCGCCAGAACCGCGGCCACGACGAACACCATACCCGTCTGACCCCTGGCCTGCGAGGTCGGAGATACTGTAACGCAAGGCCCGGTTCCCCCCCCTAACCCCCTTGCGAAAAAGCGGTGTCTCCGACCTCAACCCACAACAACCAAACAAAGGAAGCACGATGCCCCGAAGCGGAATACCTCCCTAGGTAAAACTACGGGAATTGCCACAAAGGCCATTTCCCTCATAAATCCCGCCCAGATGAGTCAATCTCGTCTGGGCGTTCATTTTTATTCTTCCATTTTTTGCTGCAATAAGTTTCTCAACCTACTTCTTGTAAATTAGCTCCGGTAAAAGCATAATAGAATTGGTCGTTTAGAAAATTTTATTCGTTTCACTCTAAGATTTCTAAAAAATTATGGCAGAAAAAGAACTCGGCAAAGTCATCCATTATTTTGATAAAGCCATGGTGGCCGTAATCAAGCTTACCGGCGGCGGCCTAAAGCTGAACGAGAGTGTAAAATTTGTGAAGGGTGAAATAGAACACACCGACACCATCAACTCAATGCAGATTGAACACGAAGACATTAAGTCGGCAAAAAAAGGGCAAGAGGTTGCGGTAAAAGTTTCCTCGCCTGTCAAGGAAGGAAGTATTGTCTATAAAGCAGAATAACCCATGGTGAGTGTAGTGTAGTGGTTAGCACAGGAACCTGTGGAGTTCCTAGGGGGAGTTCGAATCTCCTCACTCACCCCTTAAAGGATGACTCTTCGCTAAAGCGATAGCGTCAAACGGATTTCGCAAGGAAAACTCTAGCTTTTTTCCGTTTAGCTGGCAGTTCTGAAGTAGGTAATTCAAAAATTGCCTTTTTTCTTCTGTTTCAGAACTTTCAAATATCTCTAACGCTCTTTTAGCCAAATTTAGCACAGTATTTGCGGTAATATGAAATTCGTAATCGGCGTCTGTATGCGCCTGCATTTTTTCTTCTAATTCGTTCTGCTTTTCTTTGTATTGCTTCAACTTTCTGTCATATATGTCCGTAGTAATGCCCGCCGAGGATAAGCAGAAGTACTACATAGATCAGCTCACAGCATACGGATTTATGTTTCGTGAACATGGACACGGGGTATCAAATCGAGCATACCTGTTACATTATTATGTAGCAGATAAAACGAATCCTTCGCTTAAGGTAAAATTTGATGCGCACGTTGATTTGGTAAAGATTGATATCGATGGGATTAAGAAGAAGTTTATTGATATGATTAAACTCCTCAACGGAAAATATCCCGGGCACAATCCCGAATGCGACAAATGTTCTTTTTATGAAGGAAGAGCAGAAAAAGTGGTTTAGTTATTATAATTTGATGAGCAATTTGAGTGCTAATTGCCTTGATTATGCAGTTTCTAGAATATATGATAGCTTTAAGGACAAATTAGCGATAATCTAACTAATATCAAATGGATAAAAATAAAGACGTAAAATTAGTAAAATGCACAAATTGTGGCAAGGCTTTTTACGTTGAAACAAAATCTAAAGGAGAGGTGAAATTCATTTGCCCTTATTGTGAAAAGGAAGTAACAGTTAAAATTAACGATGAGACGCACAATGAACCACAACAGCCAGAAAACCCCTAAGCTTCCTCCCCTCGTCGTTTCCAAGGCAACTAGCAGGCAAGCAATTGAAGGAAACCAAGCAGTAAAAAGCTTGGTTTCTTCAAGGTTGCTGTTAGATAAAGACCTGAATAGATTTCTTCTGGAGCTTTTAGGTAAAACTAAAGAAATGAATCGGCTTTTAGAGTATAAAGATGACAATGTTTTGTTGAGTAGAATTTTAGGAGACGCGCGGCCAACGCCATATTCAAGGTATTTAATGTTGTCTCGGCGACATCTTATAAATAATCGCTTTACGACGAAAAATAAAAAAGAGAATAAAGTCTTTGATGCAGAAATAAAGAACCGATTACTTCAAGCGCAAAAGGAATTAAATCAAAAATTAAAGAACAAAATAAAGCTAATATCAAACCAAATTCAATCAGGGCTGGATAATTTTGAAAGGAAACATAGGGTTGAATTGGACATTTTAGAAACTCTGAATCTATATTTTTGCAAAGCTTGTAAGAAAATAGTTTTCCTAGATAGATTTCGTGCTACTACTTGCGAGTGCAATAATAAGCTTTCTAATCCTTCGGATTGCCAAACGGCAGATATTCATAAATTTGGGGGTGATGTTATCAAATTTATTGAAAATAATGTTTGGCTTGAATTTGGAATGGATTATCTTCTTAAAAAGCAGGGGTTTGAAACTCAGTGCGGAGTTAACATTTTAGGGCATTCAGGGATTGTTCACGAAATAGATAATTATGCCGAACAAAAAGCAAATAAATTAAGAGTTTTTGGCGAATGCAAAAACACAGATATATCAGTAGGAAATGTTCTTGTGTTCGCAGGAAAAATGCAAGACATCGGATGCTATAAAGGTTTTATATTTACTACTGCCTTGGGAACATCAAAAGACGTGATTCACTTAGCTCGTTCAAAACATATTGGCATCATTGAACAAGTTTTAGAAAAGAAAAATATAGACATTATTAAAGAGATGGACAAAAGTTACTGAGCACTATCAAAAAACTGGGTCTAACGGTGTATAATTGCCGGTTCACTAAACAGTTTGAAGTCCTGCCGATGGTGCAATAATGCACTCTAAACTTTTGAGATCTTGCGCTATCTGTATCCAATCCAGAGTTCTGAACCTATCCCACAACCGACCCATGTTTCGTCGGCAAAAATAATGCTGACCACCCTAATATGTTTAAGAAACCCTATAAAGAGAATTGTGATGAATACAAAGGATAACATTACAACCATGAAAGAAGCGCAGGTGCTCGTAAAAGCATTTGCAAAGCGGAATAACTGGAAAGACGTGCCTAATATTGACAAGTTTGACCATCTGCATGAAGAGCTTTTAGAAATGTCGCAGCACTTACGGTATAAATCCGAAGAGGAACGGAAACAATTTGTTGCCGACAATAAAGAAATTTTTGTAGATGGCATCGGGGACACGTTTTTTGCGTTGTGCCGCCTTGCAAATCAGTTGGATGTAGATATGGAAGATGCCTTTGATCTCGTAAAAAATCGTATTTTAGAAAAATATAATCATCAGAACCCCGAGAATAATATCACGAGGTAAGAACCATATGATTAAAGGAATTATTTTTGATCTGAGCGGCCCCATCATAACAGAAGACACTGATATCATTTTTGAAAAACATTCGCTTCATAAAGGATTGGAAGAAAATGCGATCAAGAAGTTGATAAAAGAATATTATCACGGAGCACATCAAGGCGAGTTCAAAGATATTGCTGATTTTTTTGAAAAAACGAAACCGTCTATTGCGATTACCGTGCAAGAATTGAATGAAGTGATGGAAGAGATGCATGCAACAAAACGAATCAATCCGGAGATGGTCAAGCTTATTTTAGAGCTTAGGAAAAAATATAAAGTTGCGCTTCTGACCAACTTTACCTCTGACCTCGAGCGATTTTTAAAAGATATGTTCAATATCTATCATATCTTTGATATCGTCGTGAATTCCTATGACATCAAAGCCAAAAAACCAGACGCCGAAGCGTTTAATTATACGCTTAAGAAACTTGATTTAGAACCTCAAGAGACCGTTTTTATAGACGATAAAGAGGAAAATGTAGAGGGGGCTCAAAAATTAGGAATTAAAAGCATTGTGTATAAAGATTTCGCCCAATTCAAGAAAGACTTTACGCAAGCCCTTGTGAATTTTTGAGCAGCGCCCTCTCACTATAAACGACTAAGCTGGTTACATAATTCTCACGATCGTACGAATTACGTACATAAAATGGAATCGGATTGGTTGACAAAACGGTTTTATTTTGGTAAAACAGCATTATGCAAAAAACCATATCGGTCATTTTTTTGGCTACAATTATCGCATGGGGCGCCCTATACCCTTTCTCGAGTGCGGTCGCAACCCATGAACCTGAAATACGGATTCCGGTAGTAACGACGATCTCCGCCGTGGATATCACCTCGTCCGAGACTACCTTAAATGCTTCAATAAACCCCAATGGCACGGGTGCGCTTGCCTGGTTTGACTGGGGAATCAGCACCTCGTTTGGCAATGGAAGCGCAGTAGAAAATATTGCAAGCTGGACCGAGCCAATTCGCTTTACCGCTAAACTCTCGCATCTCGAGCCCGGCACTACTTACTACTTCCGCGTCGTTGCGCAAAACGCTCACGCAACCGTGCAGGGAAACATTCTAAGCTTTGCAACTCCTGGAACCCCGGGCCTAAACCCGTCGCCTCCGATTATTGTTCCCTCGCCCCCAATCATCCCCGTGCCTCCGCTTCCCCTACCTACCGGCACGCGTCCATCAATCTCAACTCTTGGGGCAACCTCGGTCTTTCAGCGCTCTGCACTCATCCGGGGCAGCGTGAATCCAAATGGCAGCGTCAGCACTGCTTGGTTTGAATGGAGGTCTACGACATCAACAGAAAACGTTACAAATAGCCAACCCGTAGGCGCAGGAACCATTCCCGCAAATTTCTCTTTTATTCTTACCGGACTTTCTCCCAACACGATTTACTATTACCGGGCAGTCGCGCAAAATCCCTTTGGAATTACGCGCGGCCCAACCATAAGCTTTACCACGCAATCCTTGGTGGTAATTTCTCCGCCCACCCAGCCAACACCCCCGCCGGCACCCGTATCCAAAGTTAAACCCGCCCCAAAACCTAAACCTGCAGATAAACCCGAACCAAAAACTACTCCCACTACAACCGAGGAGACAAAAGCAACCTCAACCTCTGGTTTTCTCGCGCTTCTCTTTGGAAGCACGGGCCTTTCAAATGTGCTCATCTGGTTTGTCATTATCCTGCTTCTCATTATTTTTGTGGTTGCGGTCTACTACATCTACAAAGCGGTATTTGCTGGCCGAAAAGAATAAAGAATAGTATAATAATATATATTAACAGCTAAATAAAAGAAGAATTATGGCGCTTTTCGATTTCTTTTTAAAAAAACAAAGTAAAGAGGGTGAGGAGACCTTCAAGTGCGTAAAATGCGGCAAGGAAAAAAATAAATCTCAGGGTGTATTTATGCTCGAGGGATCGACCTTCTGCTGCAAGCGCTGCTGCGGGGACCAAGCCAAGGGTGAACACAAAAAGAACAACGACAAAACATGCGAATTTTGTTGAGGAACGTGGTTTAACCATTCGTGAGAAAATTTAACTATACACGAGGAAAAGAGCTCGACCTTAGAGAGGAACAAGAGAAAACTCTCAAAACCCCCAAACACAAAGCAAATATATTTTTGCAAGTGATGTTTCTTGTCATGGACCTCTGTTACGGAAAAAAGGGAAGCCTTTTAAAGTTTAAGGCACTCGAGATGCTAGCCCGTTATCCCTATATCGCCTGGGAAAATGCCTCGTATCATGCAATTACCGTAGCCCATTCAAGACCCGACTATCCCAAAAAAGAAACCTTTGATAAGGCGTTGCACCTCATGCGTTTAGGAAGAGATGCTCAGGACAATGAACAGCTTCATTTAATGTTGATTGAAGATATTATGAGACAAAATCAGATCAAACAAGGATGGCTTCAGGGTTACCTCATTCCGCATATCCTATCCTTTGGATATTACTATCTCAATACAATACTCTACTGGCTGCACCCGATTTGGTCATTTGAGATGAATGCGGGTTTAGAATCGCATGCAGAATATGAATATATGCTGGCGGTTCGAGAACATCCAGAGTGGGAAGAAATCCCAGTCGAGTCAGAATATTTTCAATACTATCCAAAGCAAAAAACCCTCGCAGACCTTATGAGAAGAATTGCTCTTGATGAACGAGACCATCGCTATAGGTCTCTTGAAGAGATAGACCGATTAACTATAATCAATGACTAAAGGTATACAAATTTTGCTAGCCGACCCCCTAATCATTGTCGCAATTACTGCGGGTTTTATCCTTTTGATTACCCTTCTTGTGCTGGTAAGAAAACCGCAAAGCAGTTGGGCAAAACTCTTTTTTTTCTGGATTCTCGCACTACCCATTATTGCCGTAACGCTCTACTTAGCCGGAGGTACGATCTATAAAAATATCTCTTCAGCCACGAAAGGTCCCGTGCACTGGCATGCGGATTTTCGTATTTTTCAGTGCGGCGAGGAACTGGATTTGGTAGATCCTTCAGGCCTTTCAAACCGGGTGGGTTCACCGGTAGTGCATGAACATGGAGATAATCGTATCCATATCGAAGGCGTACTGGACAGGTTTGAGGAAGCGTCGTTGCAGGGATTTATGGAGGCAATCGGCGGCACGCTTTCGCGAGACAGATTGAACGTTCCCACGAATGAGGGACTAGCAACCATGAAAAACGGAGATTTATGTCCGGATGGCAAAGAAGGACGCCTTGAGGTATTTTTGTGGCAGACGACGAATGACGTCGCCCGGCAACAAAAATTACGCGACTATATAAACTATGCAATCTCGCCTGAGACGCTGGTGCCGCCGGGTGACTGCATTATTTTTGAGTTTGGAAGCATTAACAAAGAGAAAACCGATTCTATGTGCGAGCAATATGAGGTCGCGGAAGCAAGAGGTGATCTAATCATTGTTCGCTAAACACCATGCTTGAAGCACAACTACCCATCCTCCTTACGGTAATGGCCACGGCCGCCATCGACGCGATCAATCCCTGCGCGATTGGAGTCTTGATCCTCATGATCTCAGTCATCCTCTCCTCCGGCGGCAGCACGAAACGTCTCTTGTGGCTCGGTTTTCTGTATACGCTTTCGGTTTTTACGGTCTATCTTTTAGCCGGCCTCGGTCTTGCCTATTTCTTTACCACCATCCCCTTGATTGTTACCGAATATATTTCGATTGCAGTCGGTGTCATAATTATCGCGGCAGGGCTTTTTGAGATAAAAGACTACTTCTGGTACGGTCGCTGGTTCTCGCTCGGAATTCCGGCGAGGTTTGCAAAAAAAATCCACCTGTATTCCAAACGCGTCACGGTGCCGGGCGTTATCTTTCTGGGCGCTTTTGTCTCGGCGGTTGAGCTACCCTGCACCGGCGCGCCCTATCTTGCCATCATCACCATCCTCTCGCAGTATTTTGACTTCACCGCTTTTCTCCTTCTGGTCATTTATAACCTCATTTTTGTATCACCTCTTATCATTATATTAATTCTGGTTGCCGCAGGCATACAGATTCATCATATTAAAATCTGGAAGCAGGGTGCTCGCGGGTATATGCGCTTATTCATTGGACTGCTTTTGGTTTCTTTAGGATGGCTTTTGATGCTGATTGCGAATGGAACGATCAACTTCGGCTAAATCAATCCGCCTGTTAAGGCAAATGATCTAGGGTTATAATGATATTACTGTTATGACACACCCGCATATTGTAAAACGAAAAGAGCACGAGGAACCGTATGATAATCATAAAGTATATGCGTCCTGTTATGCGGCGTGCTTAAATACGAGTCTTTCAAAAAAGGAAGCGGAGACGATTTGCGCCGAGGTGATGACAGACCTGGATCGCTGGATAGAAGGGAAAGACATGGTCCGGTCTGAAGAAATTTTCAAAGAGATCACCCAATCCATATACAGGCGCAATAAAGAAGCGGCGTTTATGTATAAAACCCATCTCGATGTATCATGACCCCACATGCACTTTTATTTACGCTTGCCGCGATTGGAATTAGCGAGACTGCCTATCTCATTCGCGAAAGAATCGCCCATAAAGATCCTGTCTGCCCGATCGGAACAGGATGCAATGTGGTACTTGGCAGCAAATACAATAAAATTTTCGGCATTATTCATAACGATATCCTGGGGCTTGCCTCATACATCGCGCTTGCTTTTCTGAGTGCTTTTTTGGTTATTGGAATTGGACCGCTCACTCTATGGGTGATCTTGGTTAAAACACTTATTTTTATTGGAATCGCAATGTCCTTCTTTTTGATTTACATCCAGTGGCGAATTATTAAAGCGTGGTGCTTTTGGTGCCTGATGGCAGTATTTATCGTCTTTAGTATGGAAATTATTGTTTTAACCAGTAATCTTATTTTGGTATGAAAACGTATGGATTTCACATTTTACGCGTTGGCATGGCAATCACGTTTTTGTGGATTGGAGTACTGATTTTCCAATCTCCTGAAGCATGGGCTGGATTTATTCAGCCTTGGGCTCGCGATCTTCTACCGATCTCCCCCAGAACCGCATTGATTGCAACCGCCATCTTTGACCTCACGATCGGGGGATTTCTTTTGATTGATGTATTTACCTGGCTTGCCTCACTTCTGGGCGCTATACATTTAGCAAGCATCCTTGCCGTATCAGGAATTGATGCGATTACGGTTCGGGATATCGGACTTTTGAGTGCCATGATCTTTTTATCCGTAACATCCTGGCCACATAGATTTTCTTTTAAAAAATTATTATAATACACGTATATGAAACACACCATTATTATTTACTCACTCGCACTTTTTTTATTGATCTCATCAGCTGGATGGGCAGGAGCGCAGGATAAAGGGGTCGCATTGCCGGATCCAGGCTTATTGCCAGACTCCCCTTTTTATTTTCTAAAAAGAATTTTTGAGGAAGCTGGTACGCTTTTCGTTTTTAGCCGAGAAGCTCGCTTGGATCGCTTTATTGCTTTATCAGAAAGACGACTTGCTGAGGTGCGCGCACTTTTTGACAAAGAAAAAACCGAGCGCGCGCTAACAGCGCTTGATCGCTACGGACGCGCACGCACACGTGTCGAGAACCAATTTAGAAGAGTAGAAGAACGCGGAGACGACACAAAAGATTTAGCAAAAAAGGTAGAAGAATCTATAGCAAAACATGTTGTTGTTTTGGAAGAGGTTCTTAAACGAGCGCCGGAAGCCGCAACCGAGGGACTTAGACGTGCAATCGAATCCTCCACAAAAGTAATTACAAAAATGCGAGAACCGTCGGTTCGGCTGCTTAGTACTCCTCGAGCCGGAAGAACCAATCGGAAACTTAACGTAACGTGGCGCGTAAGCAGCCCATTACGCAAAACAATCAACCACACGGCAGTCCACTTCGGCTATACGTCCCGACCCGGAGAACTAGGGCTTAATATTGCGCCGCCCAACGCTGGCTATCCAGGATTAACGCCAACACACGCAAAGAAGCGATCCGAAATTCCAGCAACGTTTTCGGACAAAATCGTACCTGATAAGGTCGGAACACTATATCTTCGCGCTCATGCAATTATTGATGGAGGGCATTATTGGGGTGACGAGACATCCATAGAAATTAAAGGGGGTTTCTTGTTCTCCCCGCCCGAGACACCAAGACCGAAACCTAAACCTACACCTCCCCCCATTTCGATACCCGGGCCAGTCCTTCCCGTACCTCCGCCTGTTCTCTTAAAAACATTTATCATTGAAGCCGATGATGCAGGATTTTATCCAAACGGTAATCTAACCGTAAATAAGGGCGATACGGTAAAAATTACGTTCAAAGTGCGCTCGACCGGTGTCTATTTCGGCGGCCTGGACTTTCGCGGAGCTCCTTATTTCACCTCGCCCAAAGTTTTACCCGGAGGAGAAACTACGGTTGAGTTCACCGCAGATCAAAGCTTTACCTATTCCTCCTATTGGCCCGCAAGTTCGATTCTCAAATCAAGCGGAACTATAACCGTCGAGTAGCGGCTTCTCTTATCCACACTTGCTCTCTATTCTCTTCTCTGCTACGCTCTCTGGTTAGAGCATCTTTTCAATCAAACACCACCGCAACGAAAGGAAATGGTTATGACAAGCGTCTCTCAAAGCGCTGTTCACCACCTGATTGATCCGGTTGATCCTCACGAGTTCGCTATCGCCGTAAGAAAGCTACGGTCATTCTTTGATAAGCGAGGATTCGTGGAAGGGCATTTCCAACATCGTTTGGAGCCATTGGGCATTCTTGCTGCCTGCGAAAATCCTTTTAACATTGCTACTTTTAACTATGCAGGCCAAGTCTGGCCCCTTCCGCAAACATCCCAAATGTGGATGGAGTACGAACTCCTTACAAACCCCGATGTGCCGGGATATTTTTGTATCAGCACAAGCTTCCGCCAAGAACCAGACCCAGTCGAAGGACGACACAACCTTATATTTCCGATGTTCGAATTTGAGACACACGGGGATATGGAAACGCTTGCCGAGCTCGAAAAAGATCTTCTTGAACACCTCGGCTTCGGCTCCACCAGCAATTTCCCGGAAATTCTCTATGATGATGCGATGCTTCGTTACGATGCCAATGAAATTGGCGACGCAGAAGAAAAAGCGCTATACGCCACCTTTGGTGACGCCTTGCTCCTTACAAGATTTCCGAATCACACCTGGCCCTTCTGGAACATGAAACGAGACGGTAAGCACGCAAAGAAAATCGACGTAATCCTTTTCGGGGTAGAAACGATCGGATCTTCTGAACGAAGTTCCGATCCAGAAGAGATGCGCCATTACTTCTATACTATTAGTGATGGCGCCTATGCAAAGACGCTCTTCGGCAAATTTACTCGTGAACGAGTGGAACGAGAGCTCGATTTTTTCCTCAGCCTTCCTTTTATTACTCGCTGCGGCGGCGGGATGGGTATGACACGGATGATTCGGGCGCTTAAACTAGCGGGCCAAATTTAATAATCATTGCGTAACAAAAAGCTCCTATGTAGGAGCTTTCTTTTTTTGCTATAATGGAAAAATGGTGGATGAAGAACGACGGCATCAAAAAGGTGCGAAATACTTGCGCGATGCGGTCTACGGCGCAAATGACGGCATTGTAACCACCTTTGCAGTTGTTGCAGGTGTGGTGGGCGCCTCTCTTTCGCCCGTTATCGTTATTTTGCTGGGAGTTGCAAGTCTACTTGCAGACGGTTTTTCCATGGCTGCCTCCAGTTTTTTAGCTACGCGCTCAGCCAAAGATGTGTTTGAAAGAGAGCGCGAGGTAGAGAAATGGGAAGTTGCTCACCATCCAAAATTAGAAGAGGCCGAAATCCGCGAGATCCTTGTTAAAAAAGGATATGGAGGAAATGATTTAAAGGAAATGATTACACTTATTACAAAAAATGAGGAATTTTGGATTGACTTTATGATGTATGAAGAGCTAGGGTTTTTACCGATTGAGGATGGCAGGGCATTTCGGAGTGCGATCGTCACCTTTTTTGCTTTTATTGGCGCGGGTTTTTTGCCCATCGTCCCCTACCTATTCATAACAGGAGACGCAAGTGCGTTTTTGTGGTCAGCGCTCTTTGCGATCCTTGCATTTTTTATTGTTGGCGCGCTTCGTGCTTTCTTTACCGCAAAATCCTGGTTCTGGTCCGGCTTTGAGATGCTTTTGGTTGGCGGCTTTGCCGCCTCCATTGCCTACTTGGCAGGCTTTTTGATTAAAATTCTCATCACTTAAATCTGCAATTCTCACAATCGTGAGAATTGCGCAGCAACGCGTAGATCAAGGTTTTTCTTTCTTCGCGTTATTGAGAATGATAATCCTCAATAATAATTTTTTTAGCGATTTTTTTGCCGTCTCTTAAAATTTCGAGCTCCAAGGTATCGCCAATTTTACGAGTGGCAATCATGTCTTCCAAAGTTTCTTCTTCGGTAATGCGTTTTCTATCGCACGAAAGAATAACATCGTGTTCTTTAAGACCGGTTTTCTCCGCCGCACTTCCCGGGATAACCGCGTAATCGTTCGGCGCGCCTTCGTTGATAATCAATGCGCCGTAGTCAAGCGGCAGACGGAACCGTTCTTGAAGAAGACGGTTCAATATCATATAACGAATCCCCAGAAAGGGACGACGAATGCGGCCATATTTTTTAATCTCTTCTAAATCTTTTTTGGCGCGCTCAATCGGGATGGCAAATCCGATGTTTTGTGCGCCAAACACGATGGCTGCGTTAATCGCAATAGCTTCTCCCGTAAGGTTGATAAGCGGCCCCCCGGAATTTCCGGGATTAATTGCGGCATCGGTCTGAATAAGTCCCCTCAATCGTTCTTGATGACCTGAAAAATCAGTTATGGCAGTAATGAGTCGCGAGAGACCAGAAACAACTCCGGTTGAAACCGTATTTTGAAATTCTCCTAATGCATTTCCAATCGCAATAACACTCTGACCCAGCTTAACCTCTCTCGTAGAATCCAGCTCCACCACCGGAAGGTTCTTTAAATCTATCTTAAGAACCGCTACATCGTTGATCGGATCGACCGCAAGGATTTTGGTTTCGTGTCTTTCTCCGTCGCCGGTAATAATCGTGTAGACGGCGTGGCGATCGGCAATCACATGTTTGTTTGTCAAAATCAGACCATCTTCATGTACAATGAATCCAGACCCGCCGCCCAGCTTAACGCGCCCCGATTCATCCCGGGGAGCTTGACGTAACCTAGATTCTAAAAACGCTTGCTCGCGCGGATTTAAATGATAAAACTCGTGCGGTAATTCCGAGGCAATCTCTTCTAAATCTTTTGCAACCGCAATACTGACCACCGCGGGTAAAACTTTCTTAACGGCCTTAATAATTTGTTGTTGGTAATCTGCCATATACTCGCATTATATCGTATACAACCAGTAAATAAAACACTGCCTTGTAGGCAAGTGCGCATGCAAACTTTATTTATTTCCCGTAAGCTCTGATGCAATATAAGCAATGGCTACGCTGATTGCAAGTCCTACCATAATCTTAAGGAAGTCTTTGAAAAGCATGGGAAATATAATTCTTGCCTCACCGGCATCCGTATGGGCTCCCCTGATCGCCGTCTCTCTTCCTGCAAGAAGACCCACAAATACCCAGGTAGTGCTATAGGAATGTCATTATATTCTTTAAAGCCCCAGAGAACAGGGTGTAAACGATATCGATGATGGTAGCGCTCCGGATGAAGCGCGTACTCGTTTTTGAAAGAACAATCGATTGGATTTTGCCTCCCTTGGCATAAAAAATGATTCCTAAAAATACCGTAATCAACGCAAGTGTCCCGATCAAGATACCCCAAGCTCAGCTTCCGCGGGAGGTAGGCCGATATGTTTGCCATATCATGCATAAGCCAATTTGCCCACAGAAATCCTGTTGCCACCCATTGGGCAATAACCCAGTATTTTCGATGGCTTCCCTGCGGCTGATGCCTCTCATTCAAGTATCTGGCAAGAATCGACCAGATAAGAAGTGCAGTGATTACAGCTATAACATAACCGGCAACGCTTTTTGCAACCATGCTCTCTACGGTTTTGCCTGTGGCAAATACAGAGAGAACCAGAAATGTGGTGCTTACCGGAATGCCAAACCGAGTAAGTAATAAAAGGGCCGCGGGAGCAATGGCATGAAAAATAGTGAATTCATCTGGCCGCGGGATACGGTTCAGTCTTCCCCAGGCAATATCGCCGTCATTGATATACCATCCATAGCTCAATATTAAGCAAAGAATTGAGCCAGCATATAGCGTGAGCCAATACCACTTTATGTTCTGGTTTGAAGACAAAAATGTGCCCAGGGTTTGAATACTGTCATTTGCCACCACCGCATAAGCCGCCAAGATAAACCCGGAGGTCATCCAGACTATACTTAACTCCATTACGTTCCTCCTTTACTGATGTTTTTCTACCATGTCTTTGTATAGAACTTCCTTTTTCATAATTAAATTACAGACATGGATTTGTCAATGGGAGAAAAGCACGGTAGGGTGGGAAGAAAGCCCTCGTAGTTCAACGGATAGAACAGTGGCGTCCTAAGCCATTGATGTGGGTTCGACTCCTGCCGAGGGCACCAGCTAGCTTGTCGGCATTCATTTATAATTATGATAGAACTTGAAAGAACGTATTTAGCGAAATACCTCCCCGAGGGAATAAAAAACTGTAAGGCAGAAGATTTTATTGATATTTATTTTCCAAAAACTCATATTCATCCAAAAATTAGAGTCCGTAAAAGAGGTGATAAATACGAAATTACAAAAAAGCAGCCCGTAACGGCGGGCGACGCGTCGCGCCAAGAGGAACAAACGATTATCTTAAACGAATCAGAATTTAAAGAATTTGAAAAATTAGACGGAAAGAAGACGCACAAAATGCGATATTACTATACCTACCAAGGGATGCCTGCGGAAATCGACGTCTTCCAAAGAGCATTAAATGGTTTAGTTCTGATTGATTTTGAATTCAAGACCGTTGAGGAAAAGAATCATTTTATCATGCCTTCTTTTTGTTTAGTTGAAGTTACGCAGGAAGAATTCATTGCAGGAGGAATGATCTGCGGAAAATCCTATAAAGATATTGAGGATAAATTGAACACATTTCATTATTCAAAAATACTTCCTAGTCAATCTATGCTCTAATGGCTTCAAAATATGTTATCCCGATCCTTTACGAAACCTATCTAGTTGTTATAAAAAACAGCGTGGGTTCTCGTCTTTTTCGTAATTTTTATGCGAACGTGCGGGGGAAGAAAACGGATATTATGCAACATGGAGCACTTTCATGTGCCTTTTTTGTGTCTTCAATTCTTGCGATGTTCAAATTAATTGGAGAATTTCATGGAACCGTAGATGGAACGGCGAAAGATCTAAAGCAGTCGGGATGGAAATTAATTACAAAACCCAGGACGGGATGTATACTCGTTTGGGGAAAAATAGTATCTGACAAGAAAAACTCCCATAAACATATTGGATTCTACATCGGAAACCGTAAAGCGATCAGCAACAACTCCAAGTTAGGGCAGCCGGTAATTCATCACTGGACCTTTGGCGCAAAGAACGGTAAACCAAAGCGGAAAATTGAAGCGATATACTGGCATAAAAAACTGAACCAAAGGAAATGAAATATAAGATTTTTATAATTATAATCGTCCTCTTATTTGGTCTAATTACCCCCCTTCTGTGGTTGAACGATATGCGCAATTACCTTGCTTCTCTTTTTTTTGTAAATGATTTAACAAGTGCAGACGTACGAGCACACTACCAGCAAGGGAGTGTTTCTATCCTTATTGTTCCCGGGCATGACAACAAGAATTACGGCACGTGGTACAAAGGAATGAAAGAAGTGGATCTTGTTGCCGAAATTGGGGAAAATCTATATGAATATCTTGCGCGAGACGGCAGATTCAATGTGACACTGGTGCGCAACCGGAACGGATACACACAAGAATTTTCTGATTATTTTACAAAACAAAAAAATAATATCGCGTTTTTTATCCGTTCTGTATGGACTTATTTCAATGAATTAACAAGAACACAACAAATAGCGATCTCACCCCAAAAAGTCCATCATAATCGGGTAAACAGAAAAACACAGATTGCGCTTTATGGAATCAATAAGTGGGCAAATGATCATAATATTGACATCGTCCTTCATCTACACTTAAACGATTACTCCGGGCGTCGCTCGTGGGAAAGAAAATATGACGGATTTAGCATCTATATTCCGTCAAAGGAGCTCCCGAACCATGAAGTCTCCCAAGAACTAGCTCGTCATCTTCGCAAGGTATTTTCACGCTACTGGGCGGCAAGCAACCTTCCAGTTGAAAAAAGCGCGATTATTGAAAGCCCTCTGCTTATTGCAACCGGAGCTGCCGGTTCGCTTCGAAGCGCAGGCGTTCTTATGGAATACGGATATATCTATGAGTCACGGTTCCATACTGATCTAATGCTCAAAGAAGCCGCATTCCGCACCTACCAAGGACTTCTTGCGTTTTTCATGGATGGAGAAAAAATTGCCGATGATTTCTCCTGGGTCTTTCCTTATGAGTGGGAAAGAAATATTTCTTTTGAAAGCAGACTTAAAGAAGATATTGCAGCAGCTCAAGCAGCGCTTTTTGAGCTTGGATTCTATCCGCCACCGGATATGACTAGAAGACAATGCCCGATCAACGGCAACTTCAGAACCTGCACCAAAAAAGCTCTTGCAAACTTTCAAAAACAAATGGGGATTGCGGGAAACGGCGAGTTCGGCCCCAAAACCCGAGCCGCATTGAATAAACTTTTCTAATGAGATAGGATTTAATATTCTTTCAAACAGTACCTTAACAACGAAGAGGAGACAAAATGAGAATCCTGATCATAGGTAGTGGCGGAAGAGAACATGCCCTTGCTTGGAAACTACACCAATCTTCAATCGAGAAATTGTACGTGGCTCCGGGGAATGAGGAAACGAGATTTTTTGCCCAAAACATACCCATCCATCCAACTAACATCGAGAGACTCACTCGGTTTGCAAAAGACAATCGTATCAATCTTACGATCGTTGGGCCTGAGAACCCTCTTGCGTTAGGCATTGTGGATTCTTTCCATTCTGAAAGACTGCGAATTTTTGGACCCACAAAAGCTGCAACTCAAGCCACAGAGGCTTCTAAAGCGTTTGCAAAACGATTCATGGCCGAAAACCACATCCCAACAGCACCTTTTCGTATATTCAGGAAATATGAAACCGCATTAAACTATCTTCGAAAGTGTGGTGCACCGATCGTTGTTAAAGCAAGCGGCCTTGCAGCAGGAAAGGGCGCTTATCCTTGCGAAACGTTGATAGAAGCAGAACACGCGCTGAAAGAAATCATGGTTGATCGCATCCACGACAAAGCAGGCAAAAAAGTTGTCATTGAAGAATTTCTTGAAGGACAAGAAGTTTCAATCCATGCTTTTTGTGATGGCAAAACCTCTATATTAATGCCGCCTTCCCAAGATCACAAAATTATTACCGTTGGCGGCAAAAAGCTAATGACCGGAGGAATGGGTGCATATGCGCCCGTGCCTTGGGTTAGCGATGATCTTTTGCATCAGATTCAACAAGAGATTGTTGAGCCAATGACTAAAGGGTTAAGGGAATCCGGACAGCCTTTTGCCGGCTGCCTGTATCCGGGTTTAATGATAACGCCGCAGGGTCCCATGGTTCTTGAGATCAACGCGCGCTTTGGTGATCCTGAAACCCAAGTGTATATGCGCCTACTCAAAACCGATTTACTCGACATCATGGAAGCGTGTATCGAGGGAGGGCTTGCAGATATTAAAATTGAATGGAATTCAGGCTTTGCGGTTTGCGTAGTTCTTGCCTCGGACGGATATCCCGGCGAGTATGAAGTCGGAATCCCTATCTCTGGTCTTGATAAGGCAGAGAGAATACCGGGGATTGTTATTTTTCATGCCGGAACAACGCGTGATGATACGGGACAAGTTGTAACAGCGGGCGGACGCGTTCTCGGCGTGACGGCAGTCGGCGAGACGCTAGAAACCGCATGCGCCAGAACGTACGAAGCAGTAAAGCAGATTCACTTTGACGGCATGCACTATCAAAAAGATATTGGTGCTAAAGCTTTTACCTTTTAAATGGTAAAGATCAAAGCCCAGTACCAATTCATTGGCACTGGGCTTAAAATTTGTTGAGAGAGTTAAATTTAGGCTGCCTGTTTTTTCTTGGGACAGTCACTTGAGTCGTGCTGGAATGGTTTTCCTGGATTTTCCTTTTGCATTCGAAGAGCTCGCCTGAGTTCTCCATTTGCCATCACTTCATGGCATTTCGAACAGGCTGCACATTGCTCGTGAAAATCTTTCCCACAAGCACTTACCACGATTTCTTGTTTCTTTTTTGAATCAACACCGGGATTCTGCAATGGCTTGCCGCAGCGATGACAAGTCTTTTCATAAACTCCTTTGCCTTCCATAAAACCCCTCCGTACTCTCTATGGTTTCCTCTTTTTATTTAAAAGAGTCAATTTATATACCAGGCTCCATACCCGATATACCCCACTATTCAGTATATAGGATGCAAATCAATTTGTCAAGACACCCTTGACAGGGATTTAGGCTTTTGCTATAGTGAGGACAGCAAAAGATCTTTCCAATCCAGAGGAGAGACGGGTTCTCGCTAGCACGTCTACCCCCCCCCGACTGCTAGCTAAAAGGGGATTTTCCTCCTTTTTCCCCCTTTGCCCCCAAACCCGCCTCTCCTTCAACCACCCACCCTTCCGGTTACGATCGGAAGGGTTTTTTATTGAAAAAAAAACGTGCTATGGTACGCTTCTAAAAGACAGTGTAAATGCTGCACCTTAAAACAGAGGAGATAGAAACGGATGGAACTTCAAACGAACTTAGCTGGTATTTCGCTCGAGCACCCACTCATGAACGCTGCAGGAACCTGTAAACTGCTTGAGGGCAAAGATGGAGTAGAGAAGCTCGCTCGTTCAGCCACAAGCGCAATCATGATAGGATCCATACCTCTTGAGTTTCGGGAAGGCAATAGCGGTAATGTGTATTGGGCGGATGGTAGATTTTCATTAAATTCCCTGGGGATACCGAATCCGGGTGCCAAGTACTATAAAAAGGCTCTTCCGGAAATGGTGCGGGTAGCACACGGCCAGGGCAAAAAACTCTTTGTGAGTGCTGCGGGATTCAGCCCTTCCGAATACGCCCAATTAGCAGTCGTGGCATTTGAAGGAGGGGCAGATCTGGTTGAGCTTAATTTTGGCTGCCCAAACCTATGGAAAGACGACCAACAAAAACGCATTGCCTGTTTCGATCCAGACTTAAGCGGCGAAATCCTATATTTTACTGAAAAAGAAGTCGGGCAAGAAGCAAAAATAAGTGTCAAAATTTCTCCTTTCTCTGATCCTTTTGCTCTTGGTGAAATTGCGAATGTGATTAAGCAATCGAAGATGGTAAAGGCGGTTACCGCAATCAATACCTTTCCTAATGCCTTCGGTTACGACGGAAAGGGAAATCCATGCATTACTCCCGCGGGTGGACT
>JADFMT010000032.1 GCA_022563755.1 Patescibacteria group bacterium
CTCAATCCTTGCACTTATGGATGCAGGGGTGCCGATTACCCAATCTGTCAGCGGAATTGCAATGGGACTGATGACAGATAAAAGTCATTTTAAAGTCTTAACCGATATTCAAGGACCGGAAGACCATCACGGCGATATGGATTTTAAAGCTGCCGGAACCAAAAACGGTATTACAGCCATTCAAATGGATGTAAAAGTAGAAGGGATTACGCTTGAGATACTCAAAAAAGTTTTTGAAGATGCTAAAAAGGCACGCTTGCAAATTATGGATGTCATGCAAAAATCCATTCCTCGACCCCGTGAAGCTCTTTCCCCTTATGCGCCTCGAATTCTGGTTCTTTCGATCAATCCTGATAAAATCCGCGATGTCATTGGGCCCGGAGGAAAAACCATCAATGCAATTATTGAAAGTACTGGAGCAGAAATTGATATTGAACAAAGCGGCCAGGTATATATTACGGCCAAAGATGACAGCTCTGCTAAAAAAGCCGAGGACATTATTAAACAGCTTACTCGGGAATTTAAAGCGGGGGAAGAAGTTACTGGAAAGGTAAGTCGCATTTTTGATTTTGGCGCCATGGTAGAGATTGCGCCAAAGAAGGAAGGATTAGTTCATATCTCAGAACTTGCACCTCATCGCGTCGCTAAAGTGCGGGATGTAGTAAATATCGGGGACGAGGTGCATGTAAAAGTCATTGGCATTGATGAGAAAGGACGCATTAATCTCTCAATTAAACAATCATCATCCGTCTCTGTAGAGAAAGCAAAAGATGGATCCCGTTAGAAGTCTTTGACAAAAAATTTTACTCGTAAAATTTTTGCTAGCGTTTTAATTTGAATAATCTCTCACGCAAACCTATCTTAAAATATGGATTTTGAGACAAAAAAACAAACTTCTAACGGGATGGACGAAGAGAAAAAAAATAGCAAGAGACCGCGCATCCGGACAATGATCACCGATGCCCAGGAATATCTAAAAGGAGGAAAGATTTCATTGGTGGAACTCCTAGCTCAGAGAAAGGGTCAAAAAGAAGGTCTTTACCCTGAGGGAGAACGAAAAAAAAGTAGAATGATCATTTTGGGTATTGCCGCCTTTTCTGTTTTTGCCTTGTTTGCGGCAGGAGTTTTTTTTCTCGGGCGCGCGATAAAGACGCCTCGCGTAGAGGAACCCTCTTCCCTAAAATCTCTGATTCCTGCGGCAATGACCGAGATGATTACGATTGAGGGACGTGATCTAAAAATCTTTTTGCAAGAATGGCGGCTCCTTTTTAAAAAGCGTATCGGCCCCCGAGAATTTTTAGCAGTAACCATCTTTGATAAAGCTCAAAATACTTTTTTAGGCCCAAAAGAACTTTTTAATCTTCTCTCTATCACTCCACCGCCTTTATTTTTAAGCAGTCTTTCAGGCTCCATGACCATCGGTGTTATGGACACCCCGCGAGGCAATGAATCTATCTTTATTTTCCGGGTCCGTGCATTTTCTGAAGCCTTTGCCGGAATGCTTGCATGGGAGAACAATCTTCCCAAAGATGTAAGAAAACTTCTTTCGCAAGAAATTTCACTGAATCGGGGAGCTAATGTTTTTCAAGATATTGTAATTTTAAATCATGATGCTCGGGTGCTTGAAAACCAAAAGGGTGAGTCGATCTTCGTCTATACGATTTTTAATCGGAAATTTTTAATCCTTACCCAATCCCAAGCAGCACTTGAAACAACCCTTAGACAACTTTCCTTTTTTCCACCACAATAAAGTACTATGCCCCTGGATTTAAATCATTTTCGTAAAAAACTTGAAGAGGAGCGAGAAAAACTTGAGCGCCAGCTTTCGCTTATCGCAAAACGCAATCCTGAAAATCCAAAAGACTGGGAACCTACTCAACCGAAGCTAAACCCTCAAGTATCAGATCTTACGGAGATGGCAGATGTATTTGAAAAATTTGAAACACAGGTAATAACCGGGGTTGCGCTGGAGGCGCAACTAAACGAAGTGCAGGATGCGATCGGCCGAATAGAGAACGGGACTTACGGCCTTTGCGAGCGTGATCAAAAACCCATTAGCCTCGAGCGCCTGGAAGCAAATCCTGCAGCCAAAACCTGCATTGAGCATAGTAAATAATCATTTATATGGCTGTTAAACTCCATGCTGCGGAAGTAACCGGACTCGAAGGCGAGATGATTGATGTCGAAGTTGATTATTCCAGAGGACTTCGCTCCTTTACCATTGTCGGTTTGGCAGATAAAGCGGTGGATGAAGCCAAAGAACGGATCTCTTATGCCATTAAAAATATTGGCCTTAAACCTCCACACAAACAAAACCAGCGGGTAATTGTTTCTTTAGCGCCTGCGGATATTAAAAAAGAGGGGACTGGATTTGATTTATCAATTGCGCTGGGCTATATCTTAGCGTCAAAACAAGCTCGGTTTGAAACTCGAGATAAAATATTTCTTGGAGAGCTAGCGCTCGATGGAACACTGCGCCCGATTAAAGGGATACTGGCACTTGCAAAAAAATCAAAAAGGGAAGGATTTAAGGAAATGTTTGTTCCATTGGGTAATGGCCGGGAAGCTGCGGTCATGGAAGGGATAACCGTTTACGAGGCGAAAAGTTTAAGCAATATTCTTGCCCACCTGAGAGGCGAGGTTATGCTCTCTGGGCTTCCAAAAACAAGGCTTGAGATAAAAGATCACGTGCATCCCTCGGATCTTCGAGATATAATAGGACAGGAAACCGCCAAGCGCGCTCTTACCATTGCGGCAGCCGGTGGACACAATCTCTTGATGACCGGGCCTCCGGGGACCGGAAAAACGCTCCTTGCAAGAGCGTTGCCTTCTATTTTGCCGCCTCTCTCTTATGAAGAAATTCTTGAGGTAACCACCATCCACAGCGTTGCAGGACTTCTCGACGAACCGTTTGCTACCAAAAGACCTTTTCGAAATCCTCACCATACTGCTTCGTATGTCGCCTTGGTAGGTGGAGGAGCGTGGCCGCGGCCCGGAGAGATTACCCTCGCGCACCGCGGAGTGCTTTTTTGCGACGAATTTCCAGAATTTGAGCGAAGAGTCATTGAAGCTCTGCGCCAACCCTTGGAGGACGGATTTATTACCGTCTCTCGTTCTCGCGGTACGGTTCGGTTTCCTGCACGATTCATGCTGATTGCGGCAATGAATCCATGCCCCTGCGGAAATTTGGGTTCCAAAACCAAAATGTGTCTTTGTACGCCAGCATCTCTTTTTCGATACCAGCGAAAAATTTCAGGACCGATTGCTGATCGAATTGATCTTTGGATGGAAGTGGGGCAGATTGAGCACGAAAAGCTGGGCCAAAAATCCCAAACCACGCCGTCTCAAGAAATCCGCCAAAAAGTAATTCAGGCACGCACGATTCAAAACGAACGTTTTGGAGGAAAAAATATTCTTGCAAATAGTGAACTGGGAATACGGGAGCTAGAAAAATTTGCGCCTCTTTCAGCGCCTGCAAGAAACATTCTCAATCAAGCAGCCAAACACATGGATTTATCGCCCCGCGCCTACCACCGGGTCATTAAAATTAGCCGTACCATTGCGGATCTTGAAGGAGAAGATCACATCAAAGAAGATCACCTCATGGAAGCGCTTCAATACCGCCCAAGAAATAGTCTTTAGAAGAGGTTTCTAGCCCCTCTTATCTCAAAGTGAAGATGGCAGCCGCTTGATAGGCCCGTTGAGCCCATATAGCCCAGAACCTGGCCTTGAACCACGTGCCAGCCGCGCTGGACTAGTACGCTCCCAAGATGCGCATAGAGCGTTTGCGTTCCATTTGGATGACGAACCACGGCATAGAGGCCATACCCTCCGTTCCATCCGTACGTGCGGCTCACAATGATATCACCTGCCGCTGCAGCCATTACGGGAGCGCCGCAGTAATTTGCCAAATCGACCGCATTATAACCATGCAGCCTTTGCGATCTGCGGCCGCCCGAGATCGGTCGTATATAGTAACCGGTATAGCTGGGACCGCCTCCCCGAACCAAACGTGAAGATTTTGGAACGAGATATCCTTCGCCGTTTGGAATAATAATGGTCTGGCCAACCTTAAGCAAACCGCTTGTCGGAAGGTCATTGAACTGAATAATTTCGTCTGCATCGCCTTTGAATTTCTTTGCAATCTTGGCAATGGTATCTCCTTTTTTCACACTATATTTTAGGCCCGAGACCGGTAAAATGACCAAAACCTGTCCGGTTTTAATTAAGTCACTTCGCTTAAGATCATTTGCCCAGATAATGGTATTTACCGATACGCCAAACATTTTTGCAATCTGTGATAGATTATCGCCGCCTCTAACCGTATAGATGGAAATCTGGCCGCTATTTTTTGCGCTCTCTTCAATATCTGCCATACTGCCCAAAGGACCCATAACCGGCAGGAGAGCGTTATTTTGTACAATCGTAATATCTCCCCCTCCGATGCCCGCTAACGGATTGATATTGGTAGGCGCGTCTAAAAGCGGCATGGTTTGGGAATTTAAAATGAGTGCGGCTTGCTCCCTACCAGAATCCCTAAAAAGTCCCTTAATAAAAGAAAAAATGCTGGCTTCTGCCTCGACACTAAAAGAAAAAAAGAGAGCCGGCATCATCAAAGCCACCAAGACCTTCTTCGATAAAAAAGGTCTTTTAAAAAAACATTTGTAGCTCCACTTGCTTCTTAAAGAAGGTTCTCGGGAGCGTTGTGAAGTTTTTAAAATAAGCCTGATTCTAAAAATAATCCGATCGCGACCGGATGCTCTTTATTTTATATCTCCCCCGCACAAAAATCAATCCAATTGTCCACAGCCCAACAAAATGATACACTCTGTTTGATATGTCAAGTCATTCACTAAACCCGGGCTTGACCCCGAGGAATTCGCATGGGTCAAGCAAAAATACCTTACTTGCCGGCTTAAATGCAGCCCAAAGAGAAGCGGTTTTGCATAAAAACGGCCCTTTTTTAATTGTGGCCGGCGCGGGTTCTGGTAAAACTCGGGTTTTAACCCACCGCATTGCCTATTTGATTGCAGACGGAGTAAAACCTGACCAAATCCTTGCATTAACTTTTACGAATAAAGCTGCCCAGGAGATGAAAGAGCGTATTTCGCAGCTACTTGGACACTCAGTGTCCAAGTGGACACTGAGTGTCCAAGTCCGAACAATGCCCTGGATTGGAACTTTCCATTCTTTAGGAGCGTGGATTTTAAGACGTAATGCCAAAGCTATTGGTCTAAGTTCTCATTTTACGATCCTAGATGAAGAAGATCGACTCTCCCTTATCAAAGACACGATCAAAGAATTAAAGCTTGATCTAAAACAATTCCAGCCTTCCCGAATGAAAAGTCTAATTTCGCAAAAAAAAGGCGACTTAATATCCATAGATGACTTTCGCGAGGAGGCAAATGACTATTTCTCAAGAACACTTGGAGAGATCTGGCAAAAATATGAGGACAAATTAAAAATGGCGCACGCTCTAGATTTTGATGATCTACTTACGCGAACACTCATGCTTCTAAGGGCGCGGTCCGACATCCTTAGCGCGTATCAAAAACAATGGGAATTTATACATATCGATGAATATCAAGATACGGATCATGTTCAATATATCCTTGCAAACCTTCTTGCAAAATTGCATTCCAACCTTTGCGTGGTAGGGGACGTAGATCAAGCGATTTATAGTTGGCGAGGGGCAGATTTCAGAAACATTCTGCAATTTGAAGATGACTGGTCGCAGGCAAAAGTGATCACTTTGGAAGAGAACTACCGGTCCGTCAAACCCATTTTAGAAGCCGCAAATGCAGTCATTGTAAAAAATGTTTTTCGAAAACCTAAAAATCTATTTACCAAACAAACAGAAGGAGAAAAACTAGAGCTTGCATGCGCTCAAAATGAAGATGAGGAAGCCCAATGGATTGCGGGTCGCGCAAAAGATCTACTTGCAGCGGAGTAAAACCCCACGCAATTGCGGTGCTTTTTCGCACCAATGCTCAATCCAGAGTACTGGAAGAAAAATTTCTTGAGGCAGGCATTCCCTACTACGTCGTAGGAGTAAAATTTTACGCTCGCAAAGAAATTAAAGATATTCTTGCCTATCTTCGCGCCTCACTCAACCCCCATGATCTCATAAGTATAAAAAGAATTATTAATATTCCTGTGCGAGGGATCGGAAAAGTCTTGATGGCAAAATATCTCAGCCGAAGCACCCTAACAGATGCTGAGAAAAGAAAAATTCATGACTTTGAAGCACTACTTTTAGATATTAAACACGGAGTCCAAAAACTTCCTGCCTCCGATGCAATAGAGGCAACGCTTAAAAAAACTAACTATCTTACGATGTTTAGTCCTGAAGTTGAAGAAGACGTTATGCGTACCGGCAACCTTAAAGAGCTCGCGGCGCTCGCGAAGCGTTTTGATCAACGATCGTCCCCTGAAGGAATTCTTGCGCTCCTTGAGGAAGCCGCCTTAATGTCTGAGCAAGATACCATGCAAGACAAAGCAAAAAGCATTCCCTTGACCACGGTTCATGCAGCCAAAGGACTTGAATTCGACCATGTTTTTATTGCAGGTTTAGAAGACGGACTTTTTCCTCATACCATCTTCGGCGGCCTGTCTATGCACACAGGAGAAGAAGAAAAAATACGGCTTGAGGAAGAGCGCCGGCTTTTTTATGTAGCATTAACACGGGCTCGAAAAAAGGTATGGTTGTCGCTAGCGTTATTTCGCACGGTATTTGGCGAGAAACAAGTAAATATGCCTTCGCGATTTTTAAAAGACATCCCACCTCGTCTCATTAACTATGCGGATACCGAAAATACTATAGAGCTCTTATGACACGACTCGGTCAACATTTTCTTCTATCCAAAAGTGTTGCGAGCAGGATGGTTGCGGCAGCAGAAATTACAAAAAATGACACCGTTCTTGAGATTGGACCCGGCAAAGGAATGTTAACCCAAGAACTCTTAAAAAAAGCGAAAAAAGTTATTGCGGTTGAAAAAGACCCGAAGTTATGTACCTTTCTCAAAGAAAAATTCGGCCATTTAAATAATTTTTTTCTTATTCAAGCCGACATCCGCGATCTCTTCCCTGACCCCGAGGGTAACCCTAGGGAACCCCTAGGGTTACCCTCGGGGTTCAAAGTAGTGGCTAATATCCCGTATTATCTCACGGGTCGGCTTTTACGACAGCTTCTGGAAACCCCACTTGGAAACGGAGTTTCCAAGTGGGAAAGGGTAGTTTTGATGATCCAGAAGGAGGTTGCAAAACGGATTATCACAAAGAAAAAAATGAATCTTCTGTCTATCTCAGTACAAGTATTTTCCAAGCCAAAAATTGCTTTTTATGTTTCGCGTAAAAATTTCAGACCTCAGCCAAACGTTGATTCAGCTGTTATTGTTCTTGAAAAAAGATCGAAAGACCTTTTTAAAGAACACAAAATCAGCCAAAAAGACTTCTTTAAGCTGATAAAAACCGGCTTTCGCCACAAAAGAAAATTCTTAAAAAACAACCTTTCCCCACTTGGACGCGGAACGTCCAAGTGGTTGGGAGAATGCGATATTTCCTTAAACGCTCGGGCCGAAGATTTATCCCTAGAAAATTGGGCCTGTTTAACAAGTCTTCTGTTTTCGCTAACTAACCGAGGCCACCACTTACAAGGGCAAGATTCTCGTAAGTGAGAATATTAAGATATAATATATCATGATCTTTTTTAGTTGGCGCATAATTTTTCTTGCTTCCTCCTTTGTAGCGGGCTTTTCTTTAATGACGATTGAGCTAACCGCCGTGCGCATTGTTGCCCCTTACATTGGGCTATCTGTGTATACGTGGACCTCCATTATCGGTTCTGTGCTTCTTGGGCATTCTATTGGCAGTTATCTTGGCGGTCATGTTATAGATAAATATCCCAGCAAAAAAACCCTGGGCATTTCTTTTCTCGCAGCCGCCGTGCTGATAAGCATTATCCCATTTCTCTCTTTCCACCTATCAATCCTTGCGCAATGGAATATGTCGCTTCTTGCAATTACCCTGATATCTTCTTTATCATTATTCTTTCTGCCATCGCTCTTTCTGGG
>JADFMT010000033.1 GCA_022563755.1 Patescibacteria group bacterium
TTAAGCGGAGCAGTAGCCCTCTTTGTCCCTACGAACCTGTGTGCGATGAGAAGTTCTACCAGTACCTGATAGAACTTGACGACGCAACAAAGGTCCTTCATGGTGAAGATGATGAACCGCTGAATTTCGGCGATATACCGAATGACGTATTCCTTCAAGCCCGAGAATACGTTGATTCTGATCAGACCTTTAAAATCCTGGATATGTAATATTATAAGCGTGGATATCTTTATATTCGCGCTTTTTTTAAAACTAACTTTTGTCTTGTATCCTCTGCAGTTGATGATTTACGATCACGGTGCTGATTAGGTGAGTTCCTAATTCTGCTAGGATAGCGCCCAAAATTCCAAATAGTGGAACGAGGATTAAAAGCAAGACAAGTCGGGTTGCTAGGGCGCTAATAGTGACCGTATATAATTTTTTTTTCTCAGCGTGAGCAAGGAGCGCAGTGCCTGCTAGTTTCTTAGGAAAGAAAAGGAGAACTAAGGAGAAAACCTGAGAGAAAAAAATCGCGTCTGTGTACTTCGGAAAAAATATTCTATACAGATAGGGTGCAAGAAGAATATAGATGACGACCGGAATAATAAGCATGAGAGAAAGCTTCACCATTTTTAGCGGCAGAGTTTTTCTGGTTTCATTTTTGCTCTGCGCTGAGAATTTTGGTATCGCCAAAGGGTGAAGCAGTTTGAGCACCGACCGGAATTCAACAACTGGAGCTTGAGCGAATGCATAAATGGCAAGCGACGTCCCCCCCAAGAAGTGAAAGATCAGAATTTTATCCAGCTGTCCTACAACCGTATGAAGAATATCCAGAATACTCAGATGAGCACTGAAGTTGAATATTTTAGGATCAACTTTATCCGGTGGTTTATATATCTTAAGCGTTAGGAAATGTAAGGCGAGATTGACGGTGGTTGTTGTAAAAAAATAAACAAAAACCAGTACCACTGGATTTTTTGTAAGGAGAAGTGCAAGAAAAAGAGAAACTGCTTGGAGACTCGTGGAAATAATGCCGAAGGTCATAAGGGTTCTGAATTCTTTTTTGCCATTTAAATAGGCGCCGTAGAAGCGAGCGCTGTTTAAAAAAGGAGAAAAGGCGCCGATAATCAGGAAAGAGAGAGCAAAGGTATTGTTATTGTTTAAGAAGTAGTAGGAAGCGCCTGCAAGTGATATTAAAATTATAGCAATGCTCCATTTAAGGTTAGTCCAAAAAGCAAATCGGAGCGTCCCTTCGTATCCTCGACTCACTGCTTGAATGATCGCAGGACCAAATCCGGTCAGTGAAAACGCACCGACGACAATACCAATGGAAAGAATGTATTTGTAGTTACCGTATATTTCCCGAGGCAGAAAGTGGGCAAAAGCTATCGCAAGAAGAAAAGAAAACAATGCAGCAACGATTTTGCCTGTGGTCAACCAGAATCCCCCCCTGGCAAGATAAACCATATCTGTTTTGGTATATTTTTCAGACCAGCGCAGGAGGCGGTAGAGCTGTGATTTTAGGTTCATGAGGATATTTTGCATACCGAAATCATACCTATTTTAGAGAGAAAAATAAATAAGTAAAGCGTTTGCTGTTGGTTTGTTTATTTGCTAGTTTTATGACATGGATACGCAAGTTCTCTATAGAAAATATCGTCCGAAGAGTTTTTCTGAAGTCGTAGGACAGGATTATATTGTTCGGATTCTTTCAAACGCTCTAAAGCAGAATCGTGTGGCGCATGCGTATCTTTTTTCAGGGCCGCGGGGAACGGGGAAGACGAGTGTAGCGCGGATACTTGCGCGGGCCGCAAACTGCGCGAAAAACTCTTCTTGTAACCAATGCGATATATGCAAGGAATTTTTATCAGGATATACTCTTGATCTCGTAGAAATTGATGCCGCCTCGAACCGCGGAATTGACGAAATTCGTGCCCTTCGCGACGCGGCCCACTTTTTACCGGCGCGCGCCCGCTATAAGGTGTATATTATTGACGAAGTGCACATGCTCACGAAAGAGGCGTTTAACGCGCTTTTAAAAATCCTTGAAGAGCCGCCCGGGCATATTATCTTTATCCTTGCAACCACTGAGCCGGAAAAGGTTCCTGAAACCATAAGCTCTCGAACCCAGCATTTGCGGTTTCGTTTAATTGATCATGATACCCTTGTAAAAACCCTTACGTCCACCGCCGCGAAAGAAGGACTGGAGCTGGAATCTGAGGGAGCGCAAATCCTTGCGCTTTTCTCGGAAGGATCGCTAAGAGATGCATTTAATTTACTGGGACAGGCAGGGGTCCTTCAACGCGCTGGAGACAAGCAATCCGGCAGGAAAAAGATAGTTGCAAGCGAGCTAAGAGATTTTTTTGGCGCCCCATCACAAGAATTGATTAGTCAGATGATTGATGCGATTGCCGAGCGTCGGGCCGGCCACGCATTGGATTGCATCTCGCAATCTACAAAAGACGGCGTTGATCCCCGCTTGTTTCTTAAAATTTTAATTAATGATTTCAGGCATCTTTTTCTCGATACGTTAAAATCAGAAAATTTAGAGAAAAATGATAAGAAGTTTTCCGCCCAGGAGCTCGAGAACATTTTACGGATTTTACTTGAGACCGCAACGAGCCGCTTTTATTCGCCGTATCGCGAACTACCGCTTGAGCTTGCGATCTCAAAAGTAATCAACCAATTGAAATGAAGAAGCGCCGCATTTTTGTAGCGCTTCCGATTCCGGGCAAGATTAAAAAAGAGATTGCACTGTGGCAAGAGAAACACTCGCATATTCTGGTTCGATGGATAAAGTCAGAAAATCTTCATATTACGGTTGTTCCTCCGTGGTATGTGACAGATGAGGAATTTCAATCAACAGTTCAGACGATTAAAGAAAGCGTAGGAGCCGCAGAATCATTTTCTGTTCGTTTTGATAAAGTGCTTTTTGGCCCATCCGGTCAATCGGTGCGCCTTATCTGGGCAGAGGGCGAGACGCCGAAAGAATTTATTGAACTAAAGGGTCGTCTTGAGGATGCGCTTTCAGATTTTGTTAGAAAAGAAAAGCGACCCGCAAAGCTCCATTTAACAATTGCGCGATTCAAGCCCGGAACACTTGAGCATTTGCCTCCTTTAAATGGAGAGATCCGATGGGAATTTGAAATAAAAAGCATTGATCTTATGGAATCGATCCTCAAGCGAACCGGCGCAGAATATTCGGTTCTGGAATCGTTTATTTTCCAACAAAGCAAAAATTCAATCTGTTAGTCGTATTTAACTTGATCGGTTACATCAATAAATTTATAAGAATCTTTCATATCGGATTCAACTATCTCATAAGCCCGGTCAGGCAATAGCTCATAGCTGGCATTAAAGTAATGATTAAAAATTAATCGAAAAGAATTGACCGGCGTTATAGAGTCGTATAAAATTTCTTTTCCATCTCCGGGTAAATAATAACTACTGAAATTTCTGAATGCTGCTTCACCAGGGCCGTGATCAGATTGAATGAGAATAATAGGAGGTGCCTTTGATTGTTCTAGAATAGCATTAATAACCTCTTTGATTTTTTTATTGATAAAAATTAACTGGTTTAAGTATGCGTTTTTTTTCCATTCCCCCAGCTCTTTTTTATTGAGATCAACGGGCTTAACAACTTCTTCGCCATTTGCGCCAATCACAAAGGGAGAATGAGGAGCAAGAAAATGAACAAAAACAAATTTTGGACTTTCTACTTTTTGTGGTATTTCTGCGAGGATGTCAAACATATTTAAAATTCCATCCCGAGTTTTACTTGCTAAAAAACTTTGTATAAACGGGGCAAGCGCGGTTGTTCTCAAAAAAAGTCTTGAAAATTCACTCGCGTAACGTCCTCCTTGAAAATTAATGTCCGCATACTCGTTATAGGATGTTGGTTCCCACCAATGGCCGAGATTCACGGTCGTATATCCTTTGGATTTTAAAAATTGTAAGACACGGTTATTTCTAATGAGCGAGATTACATTTTCTGGTTTTGGTTTACCGTCTTTAACAAGCGCGTCATCAAGGTATTCCATGTTTAATGATGAGGGAAGGGAAAGGGTGGTGCCCCCATAATTACTGAGACTCTTGTCTGCTATGTAAAATCCTTTTTGAGTAAGAAAATTAGTAAACTCAGAGTTATCATATCCAAAGATATCTTTAAGTGTCTTTGAGCCAGCATAGGTATCCAAGATAATATAATAAATATCCGGGCGTTCGGCAGGTATTTTGGAGATTGTATTTATCTCATTATCTTGTCGAGTCTTCTCTAAGACAGTTTTTGACCCGGTTTCATATAGCCCTAGATTAATTAAGGGAATTAAGACAAGGCTAAAAGCCGTGACATTGAGAATATTGGTTAAAGCACGGAGACTTTTTCGTGTTCGTATGGAAAAATAGGTTCCGAGAACAAAAAGAAGACCGAAAGTAGGAAGTAAATATCGATGCCGCCCAAACGGGAACAGCTCAATGCTACGAGCGTATGCCATTTCATATAGGTGTCCGTAGAAAAAGAAGAGTATCACAAAAAGAGATACAATGATTCCTGCTTTTTTGCTGTCTTTTAAGATTATAGTAAGCAGAAAGAAGAGAAGAACGGTGGCGCCGAGTACAGCGGCGAGTGGTAAAATAATTTCACTGTAATCGGTAATCCACCCCCTGTTATGGACAAACAGAAAAAGAATCGGGAAAATCGCAAAGAGAAAGGGATGTAGAATCAATGGTTTTTTCATAGTTTTCGCATGCAATATAAAATCCGCTCAGAATCTCTAATTTTTTCAGAATTGCGAATTGTGAAATATTTGCTGAATGCGGTTTCAAAAGCTTGTTGGGTGTAGTTCGGGAAGATGTCTTCTCTAGTTGCTAGAAGTTTTTTTACTTGGGAATCATTTTTGGGAACGAATTCGATGATAAGAGAATTACACAGCCCGGAAAAAAATCTAGCAATCCTATCCAACGGGACGTTGTTCGACAAGGCAAGGTGATGGATCAAGGCAAGGACAAGCATGGTGTCCGCAGGACCGCGTTTCAACAAAGACATTCGTTCTTCGTTTCCCCACCCGATATTGGGGCTTGGATTGGTTATATCCATGCATAAAGGCAGAAGATTTTTTTCGTTATTCTTTTTGCATTCAAGGTAATTTTTCTCAACTGACGCGGGATTAGAATCAACGGCAATGGTTGATATTCCTTTATTGCTTGCAATGCGGCTAAAAAGACCAATATGTGCTCCCAAATCCCAAACAACACGCGGATGAAACATATCTAAAAATTCACTCACCAATGCCTTTTTATGTTGAAACGCACTTGAGGAATAATTTGTATTCTCATAATAGCCGCCCCATTCAGCGTCATGAGATTGCCACTGCAGTTTTTGGATCGCTGATTCTAAGCTATCGATAAGGCCGCGAAAAGCAAAAAAGCTGATTTTTATATTCTGTGTATTGATTGGTTTATCTGCGAAATGCTTTTGGCTTTTGGCATGAAAATGTATATGAGAAAGTAAAGAGGGTTTGAAACGCGTACGAAGCGGTAGCAACGAGCTCGCAAGGCCCAGTGGTATTCCGTCGATAAACGTTTTTAACAATCCGTTGAGTCGAACATCCTTAAAGCTCATAAGCGCTAAGGGTGCTAGAAAATGTTGGCAAAATTGCCGATAGGCCACCCACGGATGGCCTTCGCGATATTTCTCAAAGGAGAGTGTATCAATCAAAACCGGCTTGCCGTTTTTAAATTGTATATTATAGGCGCTCGCATCTTTCAAAGACATTCCAAAATCAAGCGCTTTCTTTTGGATTGCGAGCGTCGTTAGGGCTGCATCTTTTAGTTGGCTAAAACACCATTCGTAAGGATAGGAGAGAAACGGAATTATTTCGGGTTTGATAACTTTATACGCTTTGCGAGATTGTGCGCGCTCAAGCGAAACTTCGCCGTGGGGGATTAAAAGCCCATTATCTACGAGATCCTTACAAAGGCCGGAACGAATCAAATGATCGTACTGTTCTTTATAGACAGGGTTTATCTGGCGATAGAGTATTCCATCTCTAAAAAACAAGAAACCGGCTGGATCTCGAAAAGAACTGGGTAGGACCTCATTTTTCATTTTGATTTTCCTTCACTTCGTCCTTTTGCCGTAAGAAAACACGACCAAAAAAAGCCCTGATTTTGCGCCAATAGATTTTTACTGCAAACGACGCCCCCACAAAAAAAGCAAGAACCATCTGGAAAATATAACTGCCGGTTCCTGGGTCAAGGTAAGCAAGTGCGAGCCCGGGCATTACCACAAAGGAAAAAATAATAGCATAATGCATAGAAGTATTTTAGATAAAAATATTTACATCGTCAACGCGATTTGATTTTTCCTAAAAAATCAGTAAAATTAAAGGCAAATCACTCTTATTGCCGGGTCGCCCGCCTCGCCGAGACGAGCTCAGCGAGTCGAGGCGGGTCTAATGGTAGAATAATGTATTATGTTTATATTTTGAAAAGTATCGTCGCGAAAAAGAGTTATGTTGGATATACAGATAATGTTGAGCGCAGATTGAAAGAGCACAATTTAGGTAGGCATGATTATACAAAAAGACACTTACCATGGGAATTGTTTTACAGAGAAGAATATCCTACGAAAATAGGAGCTATTCAGAGAGAAAGATATTTTAAATCCGCAGCCGGCCGAAGATTCTTAAAAAAGTTGTTCAAACAATAACAACATTGCCGGGTCGTCTAACGGTAGGACATCGCCCTTTGGAGGCGAGTATCTAGGTTCGAGTCCTAGCCCGGCAGCCGCCAAAATTGCTTGCGAGTATGCGAACGACTCGCAATTTTGAGCGTCCCGAGGAGCAAAGCGACGAAGGGCTATATTAAAAACAGCTAACTCGAAGAGTCTAAAAAATATGAGCATAAAGAAAACAAAAACCACAAAGAAAACAAGCAAGATACATGTTCATATTAGCGATATTCCACGGAAGTATTTTCCAAGGACTAAAGGAAATAAATCAAAGGAACATTTGAGTGAGCTTTTACGCACAATGAGGGATTTGATATATACTAATAATTGTGTTCAATATTCCGGACAGGTTTGCTCATTTAATGTTCGATCGATACCAACAAGTGGTGGATTTGATCCACAGCCGGAGGAGGTTTTCAGATTGATGCAAGAATTCGTATATCATTATGAAAACTACTGTTTTAGAATTTTTGCTTTTCGCGAAAGATTGTTTGGCTTTACAAACGAGATATTAGAACTTGGTTATGTAGAACGAGACACAACAATAAAAAACCTTAAAATTCATCCTGTTGTTAGACAGGCAAAATTACTCACGATACTAGATAAGTTTAATGACCAAAATAATCTAGGAAAAATTATAAAAGACAGACATAGTCTTACACATAAACTTTACTATGGAAAAGAATTCGATCACTATCTTAGACCAACGAAGATGGGGTTTAAGAATGAGTATGAGTTTAAGAAATGGTGTTCCGAATGGAAGAAAGAAATAACAAATAGATCAAGCCTCACAAATAAGACAACGGGTATTGTCTACAAAATAGCTCATGACCTCGCATCTAATATTATAGAGTTTAAGGGTAAATTACGGAAATCGGAAAAATGAAGTGCTCGAAGAGCGTCGTTTTGGTAAAATAAAATCATTAATAAATAGCTTTATAAAAAAAAGTCTCTTACCAATCTCTTTTGACACAATGGAGGACAAGTAGCTCAAGGATCCTTAAGGTATATGAAGCAAAATAAAATTTATATTTATGGCAAGCATGCGCTTAAAGAGGCGCTTCTTTATGCGCCGCATGTATTAGACAGGATTTTTGTTACAAAAGGAAGTGGCGATAGAGAATTGCAAGAATTAATAAAGCACTCAGGCATTAAAGTATCATCTTTGAGTTTGGGTAAAGCGCCCCGGAGTATTAAAGACAGAGAGGTGCATCAGGGTATTATAGGTTGTATATCAATTGATAAAT
>JADFMT010000008.1 GCA_022563755.1 Patescibacteria group bacterium
GCAAGAATTTTAGTCGATCCTGGCAATTACAATGAAACCCCCGATGTTAAAAATCTTGATGCCGTTCTTATCACACACGAACATCAAGATCACATTCATGTTCCGACGCTGCAATTAATTTTAAGCCATAATCAAAACACAACTATATTTACTCACCACGGTGTCGGCAAATTGCTTGACGAAGCAAAAATCTCATATCAACCGATTGCAGAAAACGAAACTGTTTCTGTAAAAGGCATTTCTATTTCTAGTTATGGTTCTGAACACGCTTGTATTCACCCCGATTTGCCAATAGTTCAGAATACAGGATTTCTTGTTGGGCAACGTTTATTCTATCCGGGGGACAGTTTTCATAACCCTCAAAAAGAGATAGAGATTCTTGCTCTCCCCGTAGCTGGTCCGTGGCTTAAAATCGAGGAAGCTGTTGATTACGCCAAACAAATTAATCCAAAAAAGGTTTTCCCGGTGCATGACGGAATGTTGAGACAAGATCATCGTCTTGGACCGACGAGGAGAATTCCGATAACAATTCTTGAACCTCTTGGAATTGAATACGTTGATATGAAGGAGGGATCGGTTGAAGAATTTTAAGTCCTGACCCACATGCCTCAAAATCGCTATAGAAAGTCGCACAAAAAACCCACCCTAATTGCCATGGATTTTGAGAGTATTCTGGTGCCAGAAATATGGATTAGCATTGCAAAAAAGACACGTATTCCAGAACTGCGACTTACGACGCGCGATGTGCCTGACTATGATCAGCTGATGAAAAAAAGATTGAAAATTCTTGCAAAAAATAATCTTTCTCTCAAAAACATTCAATCTATTATTGCCGAGATGGAACCCATTGCCGGCGCAAAAGAATTCTTAGACTGGGCGCGAATGAATTTCGAGACCATTATTGTATCTGATACGTTTTATGAATTCGCGCGTCCCTTAATACAAAAATTGAATCACCCCACACTCTTATGCCACTTGCTGGAAACGAATAACAAAAACCAGATTATTGATTACCATCTTCGAGAATCCGGCAAAAAAGAAAATGCAGTAAAAGCATTTAAAAATTTAGGGTTCCGAGTGATCGCGATTGATGACTCCTACAATGACACCGATATGCTCAAAACCGCAGACATCGGCATCCTATTTAACGCTTCCTCCAACGTCGTCTCCCAGTTCCCTCAATTTTCTTCTTGTCATAGCTACGATAAATTAAAAACGTTTATCCAGAAAGTATAGATTCCAAACAAGTATTTATCTATACTAGAGAAAATGGATGATATTGTTCGTAAAGAAAAAAAGAGGGCGGAAAAAATAGAACCCGAAATGGTGCGCCGTCCACCGCTTCTTTCGTGGTCCGCACCCGAATATGAATATACGGCTAAATCGCGCGAATGGTATTGGGTAGTCGGTATCTTAGCGACCGCGTTTGTTGTAGTTGCAATCTTGATTGGCAATTTTCTTTTTGCTATCTTTATTATCTTGACCGGCTTTACGATTGCGCTTTACGGCGCACGTAGACCCAAAGTGGTAGCGTTTGCCCTTACCCATCGCGGCATCCAAATTGCCGACCGCCTTTATCCCTACGATACGCTAAAATCGTTTTGGATACGCTATGACCCACCGCGCAAAAAAGAGATTGATATTACCTCCAAAAAAATCATTATGCCGCGCCTCACCATACCACTGGCGGATACAGACCCGAATGAGGCACGAAATATTTTAATCCGCTCGTTAAAAGAAGAAGAAACCGAGGAATCGCTTTCTGAAGCAATTGCAAAATATTTAGGATTTTAATTATACGCCCTCGTCGTTCAATGGACAGGACGCAGGCTTGCGGAGTCTGTAATAGGGGTTCGACTCCTCTCGAGGGCGCAAAATTATTTCTCTCTTGACTTTTAGGACAAACTGTATTAATATAGTAAACAGTACAGTTCATTAAGTACTGTAATAAGCCCATTGATAACCACAGGAGGAATCCGCGATGAGTAAAACCATTAAAACCATTCTGTCTTGTTTTCTATTTGCGTTTGGCATCTTGGTAGCTTTCCATGGATATATCTTACTCACCAAACCCAGTCCGGAAAGCGTGTCATGGACACTTGACATACCGCCTAACGCTGAAATATACCACTATGATGTGGTCAAGCCAGGCATCACATTCAAGATCGAAGTGGATATTGATGAAATTAAAAAATTCTATGGCTATGGCAAGCCCATCATTGTCGTCGGAAACGGACCTTCTGGTCCGACAGCCGAATATTGGGTTCGCGGAGATAATAATAATGTGTTTTATCATGCGACACGTTATTTTCCCGCATCATGGCCATTGGGTTTTAAGTCTGGGCGAGTCGAGGTTAACAACCCGGTAATAACCCTGTATCCCAAGCGAAATGCATCTCTCGGGTACTTTGTAATTTTCGTAGGACTTTTTATTTTTCTTACGAGGACCGGCTTGATGAAAAAAGGACTTGATCGGCTTCTAAAACCTCCAACGATAACGTAAACAACAAAGCGTAAATGGAGAAACCCTCGGTAAGAATTCTTACCGAGGGACTTTGTTTTTCTATTGCTTATGATAACTTTGAATTATGTATTTAGAAAACCCTATTGCAAATCATTTGCGCTTAACCGAGCGGCAAAGATTTTTGCTGGAACGCGCAGAATTTAAAACGGTGCGCGACATTCTTTGGCATTTTCCAGTGCGCTACAGCGAGTTTCGAGAACCAAAAGCGATTGCGGACTTAGAAGCCGAGGATGGTGTTGCAGTCACGGGCCGCATTATCCAGACCAAAATCCAAAAAACGTGGCGTAAGAAATTATCGATTGCCCAAACCCTCCTTTCTGATGGAACCGGAACTCTTCGCATTACCTGGTTCAATCAACCGTATATGGGAAATATTTTGCAACCCGATCGCTCCTATACTTTTTCCGGAAAAATTAAAAAAGATAAAAAAGGACTGTATCTTGCTAATCCCGACTATGAAGAGAGCATAACGGCAAAGCAGGCTCGACCGTTAAAAAACACACTTATACCGATCTATTCCGAAACCCGCGGACTCCACTCAAAGTGGTTTCAATTTGCAATCCAAAAAATACTCACGAAAATCTCCCAAGAGACATTTCGCGATCCCATACCCGCTGAAATTCTTAAGCGCTACCATCTGCCGTCCTTAAAAACCGCGCTTTTCTCAATCCATGTCCCCAGAACGAAAAAAATCGCAGAAGCTGCACGAAAACGGTTTGCCTTTGAGGAGATTTTTTTGATTCAGTTAAATCGCCAAAAAAATCGGATGAAACGCGAAAAAGAAGTGTGCGCATCTATCCATGCAGATCCAAGAGAAATACAAGGATTCATTGCATCATTTCCGTTTGAGATGACCGCGGCTCAAAAGCGCGCTACCCGAACGATCATAACGGATCTTAAAAAACCAAAACCCATGGCGCGGCTTCTAGAAGGAGATGTTGGCTCTGGCAAAACCGCTGTCAGCGCCGTTGCGATCTTTGCCGCTACCCAAAACAAACTTCAGTCAAGTTATATGGCCCCAACGGAAGTACTCGCACATCAGCACTACCGAGAATTTATAGAGCGCTTCCGAGAGAGGCGCATCTCCATTGGCCTCATTACCTCCTCAGAGTGCAGAAAATTTCCCTCAAAAGCATTCCCCAATCAAGACACTCATGTAAGCCGCACGCAGCTTTTACGTTGGGTGGCTGGCGGAGAAATTCCCATTCTTATCGGAACCCATGCCTTAATTCAAGACCGCGTACAATTTAAAAACCTGGCTCTCATTATTGTAGATGAACAGCATCGCTTTGGCATAAACCAGCGCGCAAAGCTTGTCCAAAAAGGAACGCCGCACCTTTTAAGTATGACCGCAACTCCAATCCCCCGAACCCTTGCGTTAACCATCTACGGCGATCTGGATTTAACGCTACTCGACGAGATGCCGCCGGGCAGAAAAAAAGTAACGACCGTGATTGTACCCGCCTCCCAGCGCCCTCGCGCCTATGAACAGATGCGATCAGAAATTAAAAAAGGCAGGCAAGCCTATGTGGTTTGCCCGCGGATTGAGGAAAGTACAGATGCGATGCAACTTGAGATGAAATCTGTAAAAGAAGAGCACAAAAAACTGGCTGAGAAAGTGTTCCCTGAATTTGTGGTTGATCTTCTTCACGGCAAAATGACGCCAAAAGAGAAAGAAAATGTAATGCAAAAATTTCGTGACGGGAAAACTAATATTCTGGTTGCCACCTCTGTCATTGAAGTGGGAGTTAATGTACCCAATGCCACAATTATCATGATTGAAGGAGCTGAACGCTTTGGGCTTGCCCAACTTCATCAACTTCGCGGCCGGGTTTTGAGAAGCACGCACCAACCCTACTGCTTTATCTTTAGCCAGTCCCCTTCTCAAAAAACGCTCGCGCGTCTCAAGGCACTCATTGAGGCAAAAAATGGATTTGAACTTGCCGAATATGATTTGCGGTTTCGCGGACCCGGTGAACTTTCGGGTCGCAAACAGTGGGGAATTTCTGATACCGGAATGGAAGCACTTAAAAACATTAAAATGGTAGAAGCTGCTAGAGCCGAAGCTCGAACCCTGCTTGAAAAAGATTTCGAACTAAAAAACGAGCCTGAACTAGCTCGACTCGCCTCAAAATTCAAAAATCTCCATTTTGAATGACGGCTCGTTTTAGGGTTTTAACGGTTCCTGACCCTCTTCCCATTCCGCAGGACACAGTTCGCCGGTTTGCAGAGCCTTGAGCGACCGGAAAGTTTCTTTTACAGACCGGCCGACGGAATTATCCGAGACAACCATCCAGCGAAGCACTCCTTCGGGATCAATAATAAACGTCCCCCGACCAGCTTCTCCATTTGGACCCAATACATTGTATGATTCAGAAATTTTTTGAGTCGTGTCTGCTAAAATCGGATAGCGAACTTCTTTGAGATCGCGTTGGAACCAATTTTTATGCGACCACTCACTGTCCGTAGAACATGCTAAAATCGCGCAATTACACCCTTCAAATTCTTTCTCAAAGCGCGAAAATTCTTTAATTTCAGTCGGGCAGACAAACGTAAAATCGCGCGGATAGAAAAATAAGATAAGCCATTTTCCTTTGTAATCGGCTAATGACACTTTTTTAAAATCACCTGCGTGATATGCCGTTACCTCAGAAAACTCGGGCGCTTTTTCACCAATTTTTACCATAATACTTTCTATATTAACGCATCATTCTACTATTGTCTATGCTTTAGGGTTGCGCACTTTCGGGGTAACCCAGAAGCCCAAGGGCCGCGCAAACATCAGACGGGTTTGGGCGTCTAGCCCTGGAATCGCGCCAAAAAAGATAATGGTAAACGGTATCAAAAGCCACTGCAAAGTCATGGTGATCCACCTGCTTTTGCCAAAAACGGATGGTCGTGGAGGCAAAAGACGCATTGAGATAATGGCAGATGCCACTAGTCCCAACATCACGATCACCATCATGGTCCGCGTTACTCTAGGAAGGTTATACGACAAAAGCGTGGTATTGAATTCTGCGCCTCCAAGCAAAAGCGGTAACCACCCAAGAATAAAGATGAGAATGGGATTTGTCGCAAGCGACCAAAAGCCCTCCACTTGTATAAATGCAAGGCGCCATTTTTTTGCAAGAGAAATTCTTTTATTTTTCAAAAACCCAAACAAAAGATAGGGCACATTTTCCACCCCCCACGTCCACCGACGCTGTTGTTTATACACCTGCTGGATTGTCTGCCAAAGTGTTTTGCCAAGATTGGCATCCATGGAAACCGGATAGGCAATAGGGATCACTTGGTAATCTCCGTCGTAGTGAAGAAACGCGTTCCAAAAAATGCGCGAATCTTCAGAAACAATATTTTTTTGCCAAAACCCGATCTCTACCAGCATCTTAAAACTCATGGAATGCGAGGAAAATGTTGCGAGCCGTTCGGGTCGCTCCTGCTGCATCATCTGCCAAAAGGTACCGGACGTTGCCACAACTCGGGAAAGCGCGGGAGAGTACCAAATGTTATTGTTGTAAATCGGAACGGGCTGATACGAAGAGCGATGAGGATGCTCGGCGGTTAAAAAGTGATACGTAAGGCATAAAAAATATTGGGTAGAAACTTGAGTATCAACATCAAAAGAAGAAACCAGGATATTTTCGTAAGAAATATGTTCTCGGTCAATAATTTGTTCTTTGGCTTTGCGCACAGCCCAGCTGACATTGGAACCTTTACCTGGAATCTCTCCGTCCAATGCTTCGGGATGCCAGGTAACCAAAAAATGGCCAAATTGATCTTTATACCGGGCCTCAATGTTTTTGGCGACCTCCCGGGCACCGAGGCCTGCCCGCTCCTCACCTGCTAAAACTACAATCATCTTCTCTTTGGGCCAGCGTGAACGAGTAAGGGCATCAAAAGTCCCCCTCAATACATCCTCAGTTTCTTGATACATGGGCAGAATAACCAACTGCCACACATGTCCCCACTTTATATTCTGAAGCCGCGCCTCCCAATCCATGTCTTGGTGCTTGCGAAACCGTTTCCAATGTGCGCGAAGATGCATGGACAAATAAAACGTTTTAATCAGCCAGTACACGTCAAATGCAATAATAAAAATCGCCACCGCAACCGGTGCCAACCATGACAAAATCACAACCGAGGCCAGGGTCCCCCAGCTTAAGGCGCCGGGCAATATCTCAAGCGCCCGATAAAGCACGCGATCGGACCCGGTCAGGTCTCTGTAACTTCCCACATGCAAATAGGGATAACGCATCGCCTTATTGTAGCTATTTTGAACAAAAGAAAAAGCCCCTAATGAAGGAGCTTTTCGAATTATTCTCCGCTTTTTTCTCTTCTCTTTCGAACATAATCTTCGGTATCATCACGTTCGATCTCTCGATCAACTAAATCGTCGATTTCTTTTCTTCTGCGTCTTTCTTCTTCGGAATCAAGTGGATCTGGAAAATCATCGTCGCCACCAGGCAAGGGTCCCTTGCCCGGCCGTCTTCTTTGTTTTTGTTCTGCCATTTTATCTATCCTCCCATCTATGACAAAAACTCAAGCCCTCTTTATCTTTCTTTAAAATACCTATTTCTGCTCTTGAAATATCGCTACCAGAAACTTCATCTAAAACACTTAACGCCGTCGCGATGGCTTCCTCTTCTGTCTCGGCTCTACGATCCTTAATTCTCCGCTCAAGGAGGCCACTTGCATTGCCGGTCGCATCACAGATTACAGCGCTTCCATCCACATATCTTCTCTCGCCACAAGAATTAATAATTACTCCCTGCGGCTTAATATCTTCTGCAAGAGAACACAAAATAAATTCGACTGCTTTCGGTCTAATATCTAACGACCGAAAAGCGTGAGATATGTGGCCAACAATGCCCGTTGGATCATTGATGAGAACGTCGGTAGATACTTCGCGTCCTGAAAAAGTATTTTCTATGCGAGACACAGCGTCCACCAGGGCGAGACACGCTTCGTTAATATCCTGGTACTCTCCAGCTGCGGCAATCATAACATTTGTGTGAATTTTTCTTATCTTTCTAAACCAAGAATGATTTAACGTTGCGGCAGCAACTCCTGTATCAAAGGGCACAATCACTACCGGCGATACACCCTCCATCAATTTTTCAACAAGTTCCCTTTTTGCTTTCTCCGCCTGCAAAGAATATTGTATCTTAGGCATGACGCACTCTCCCTTGAGAATTGATTTCCTCTGAGATATCTTTCACGCCGCGAGCGGTAACCTGATAAGCAAAATACGTATCGCCCACAGCGGCATTTTTCTTGTGCGAAAACAAAAGAGCGTCGTAAACCATCCGTAGGGCTTCCTCGTAAGAAGATGCAATAGAGTACCCCCTACCTTCCAGTTGGTCGAGAGCGGTTTTTGCTCCGCTCCCAATAGCCGTGAAACCTGCGCCATCATCGTCTTCCCCAAATTCAATGGATATGGTGAATTCTATCTGAAATATTCTTCCTTTTTGATATTCTGTATCAAAAGCCGCCAGTATCAGGCCGATTGGCATTTTGTCGTTACCCATCCAAAAAGGAAGTTGCCGCGACAAAATATTGAATTGTCCATCGGGCGTTATTTCTTTTCCGTAAAAGTTATTCCATGAATCAAAAATGGTTTTTATATTTCGTATGTTTTTCAGCACGGTCGGTATACCCGCAAAACCTACAACCGAATACCCTCCAATTTGTACTAATTTTCTGATGTTTTTGTGTATCTTCTCCATGACCGGCATCCATGTTCCTTGCATATCGGCAGCGATAATAGATCCTTCACGATACACAACCGCAACAACGGTTGTACCCGTAAGCTCGTTTTCAAAGTCCATACTTGTCTCCTTGCGTATTTCGTCTACAAAGAATTTTACCTATTGTACTTCAAAATTCGTTTTACGTCCATAGTCATCGGAACAAAAGGACTATCCATCTTAATCTGACGACGCTTGTCGGTCGTGCCATCTCTAAGCTTAAGTCGAAGATTAATGCTATCCCATTGAATGCTTGCTGAACTTACTCTATCGGGGTGTTCTTTCAGCCACCGTATCAGGGATCCTCTCCCATACGCGCGTGTAGTGCGAGGAGGGAAGTACATCAATCGTTTAATCGCTTTGTCTGAAATGATCGATCGCATAATTTTCTTTTTCCTTAGATGCTCGTAATAACTCTCATCTGATAATTCATGATATCGCTGTTCAAGAGCTCGCAGATTCATTGCGATCTCTTCTCTTTTTACACGATTTCTAATACCCGCTGGTAAATCTTCTAAGCGAATATCATACTTTTTAAGAAGCGATCTGCCGAGCTCCATTTTTGTTGGCCAATCAATAATTCCCACAAGTTTTGAGATATCACCCGATTCGATACACTGAAGTACATAACCCCACCAATAGAGTATCTTCTCCGTCCTTTGCTTGACCGCGTCAGATTCTTCATCTTTAGGATAATGACTACAGGCAAGTTGATAAAATCTTTTTTGTAACTCATGCGCGCTGATCTTTTCATTGCTTTCCATCGGAATTATTCTAGTGGTGCAGGATGTATCTTTTGCTATTTCTCCTATTAAAGATGCCGCTTCTTCAACCGACGCAAGCTGCAGACGACTTCCTTGAATCAATCCGTCCTCCATCAAACTAAGCACCAGCCCCATAGTTCCAAGCTTTAAAAAATTAGCAATCTCAGCCATATTACTCTCCCCGATAACAATATGCAGTCGAGGAACATTTCCCAAAGGTTCTTCTTTTGTGTTGATGACCGAGCGAGTATTTGCCGTTGCGCTCGGGTTCGAGAGCTTACAAATGAAGGGAGCGCGCGATGAAAGATAAAACGGGCCAAAAACAAACGTTCCGGAACCGGCTACGATCTGTCGCGTAATAAGAAAAGGCGCTAATTTCCTTGCCAAGTAATCCCACTGCTTTTCAGTAAATTTTATCCCAAGGAGGCCTGAAATCTTTCTGGGATCCAGTGAATAGTTTTCGTGACACGCAAAACTAACGATGTAGTCGTGGCCATACGCATAACGCTTCCGGCCATCCGCAAAAGGACCTGCGCTTATCAATTCTGCATCAAACCCTATACTTTCTTTAATGAAAACAACGCGCTTACTATCCTTTAATCCATAAACGAGCTTTGTAAGGAGCCTTCCCCCGGCTATTTCAGCTGCAACAGCTTGCTCGGGGGAAGAACATTCGGGTGTTGCATATTCAACGTGGCGCATATCGTGATAAATTCTTGCTCCGTTTTCTATAAAGCCTAAAAAAATCTCTTCAGGAATTTTTGTATCGTCACACCATCCAGACTTGTCTTTCTTTAACATCCCGTATTCAACCTCTGTTCCATATATTCGTCTATTCATGTTCTTGCTCCATTCTTTTCCATCTGTTTACGAGCTCTAAAGAGGTTTTGCATTGCTTCAAAAGCATTTCACATTCTTTCTTCCCTCCGACCGCAGGATTATTCATGATTATTGTATCAATAAAACCATCGCCAGAAGGTATATTTAGTTTATTCCAATTACCAAATACACCGCTGAATTTCTTTATGATTTTTCCTCGTATCCACGCCCGCGTATTAACAGGGGGTTCGTGGACTGCTTTTTTAATATCTTCCTCTCTTGCGAGACGATGGATGTTTCCAACCTCATAAAGCTTCCAATAAAGCCCTCGTGATTGATCAATGTTGTGATACAAAAAATCAAGATAAAGCGCTGACGCATCCCTGTCTGTTTTTCCCGTCTTCTTAAGGTGCCTTTCAATCTCCATTTTCTTTGTTATGTGGTCCAGCCACCCATAAAGGGCCTTTGGATCGGTTTTTAGATTAAAAAGGGTGTCTCGAAAATATTTAAGAACACGAGACTCCACCTGATCAGGACTGTAATGAGTCTCACAATAACGCTCAAGTACCCTCAACGCTTCTTCTTGTATTTCAAGCGCCGTTATTCGTCTTCCGCTCTGACAAACAAATTTATTGGAAAAAGAAAGATCATAAGAAACGAGTCGCACTACATTTGGAGGGTCTTGAATAAGATCGTATAGAAGAGTATCGGCGTGATTTAGAAAACCATCTTCCAGCATTTTTAGAAAAAGAGCAGAAACACCAACCTTAAGGAAAATCGCAACTTCACACATATTCGCGTCACCAATAATTACGTGAAGCCTCTTAAACCTACGGTCGTCCGCATAAGAATTGTCCCGTGTGTTAATGATGCCGCGATGTCTCGTGGTGCTGTGCGACCGAACGCACCTGATAAATTCTGCTCTTTGTGAAAGTTGAAACCCAATACCGTGATCTCCTAAATCTGATCCGGCCTTTCCAGATCCCGCCCAAATATGGCGCGTTGCTAAAAAATTTGTCCACGCAGAAGCTCTTAATGATAGCTTCTCATGGAGTAATGGTTCACGAGATGGCACGAGATCAAAAAAGAGCTCGGGAGATACAAGATAGTTTTCGTGAGCCGCAAAGCTCGCACCCTTTCGGTCGGAATTATCTTTGTGAATATCAATTCGTACCTGATGAGATTTCTCAACCAATTGACGCGCCGAATCTACGATCAACTCGCCCACCCTCTCTGCCACTAAAAGATCAGCAGCACTCGCACATTCAGGAGTGGAATACTCGGGATGGCCAAGATCAACATAAAACCTCGCACCGTTCGCCATCATAGACCCCGATCCGCCTACATATCGCAAAACCTCATTTAGATCCCCGAATCTTTTATAGAGCCTTTCTACGCGCCATAACGACAACCCATAATCTCTCGCGATCATCTCAAGGGTTAATTCGTAACCTGTGTCTCTTCTGGAGCTGCGGAAACGTGTGCGTGCGCATTCTACAATTTGATAAGCGCACTCATCTGATCCCTTTCTTTTGCTTTCAGGAAGGTAAATCCCATATTCATGTTCTGTTCCCATGATTGTTGGAATGCTCATTTTTTCCTCTCTATCCAAGATTTCAAAGAACAAAAAGCCTCATTTTTATATAATGAGGCTACTTGAACGATAAATCAATAAAATAACTTATGCTTTGCTGCTAAAGTCGCTCTGCGTCTTTTTATCCGCTTCCGCTGCCTGAAGTACCCGGAAAGGTTTATCAACTGGCAAATCTGCCATGCGTGCCCATTCCTCGGAATGCGTCCGGTTAATCTGATCTATCAATTTGTTAAATTCCATATCTATCTGGTCGTGTAGAAATTTCAGTCTAATACCAGGTTCTTCTCCATTAAATTCTGCAAGAGCTGCTTTTAATTTTGCTTTGTTCACAATATCTTTAAGAAGCGCGCCGGACACAAAGTCTTTCATATAAAGAATAACTTCCTCTCCCGTATCAGAAAATTCTATGGTTGCCACCTTTCTTGTCTCGTGTCCATTCTTTGTCCCATTACCATAGATATGCTTTAAAGTTTCTTCAATGAAATAATCAACAATGCATTGTTGATTCCCGTTAAGCTCGGGATATTTTTCACGATCAAAATACTTTTCATGAAAAGGTAGACTCTTCGTTAAATAAATTCTTAGAATACCTGCAGCGCTCTCTTTATCCGGCCGGGATATCTTCAGTTGCAAATCAAGTCGCCCGGGTCTTAACATGGAACTATCAATTAAATCCAAGCGGTTGGTAATGCCAATGAAAATTAAATTAGGGATCTCCACGAATCCGTCCAAAATAGTATTAAACTGCGTAACAATGGAGTCATTAACGCCTGCATGCCCGCCGGGTGATCCTCGCGTACGGCCAATTGCATCAATCTCGTCCACCACATATAAGACAATGGTTTCGGGGTGAGACTTCGCATACTCCGCGGGCTCGCGCACTTTATGTTCTGAATCGCCAACCCACTTAATTAAAAATTCGGGACCGCTTCCGACAAAAAGAGCGACTTCGCGCTTAAGATCGTTTTTTATGCGATACGCTACAGCGCGCGCCAAAAGCGTTTTTCCGCATCCCGGCGGGCCATAAAATGCTGCACCCTTCGGTAAATCCGTCTCGTATTTACGGAATATCTTGGGGTTAAGACGAGGAAGGATAATATGCTCCTCAAATTCCTTGATTTGCTCTCCAAGCCCACCGATTTGATCATAGGTTACCAATTTTACTTCCTCCATCTGAAGTGAACTTTTTTTCTCTTGATCAACCACCTCAAGAACATAGCGCGTTGCAGAATCGTAAAGAACCCGCGCTCCCAGACGAACTTGACTTTCTTCTACAGAATCCGCAAGAGAAAAAACCATGCTTTCTTCAAGCGATGTGCTTACGATCACACGACGATCCGGAAGAACATTACCCACTGTCCCAACATTTCCCACAGCAATAAACTCATTCAACGCCTCTACAACATTGTATTGAGGAGACAACACAAGACGCTGCCCGCGTCTTAGTTTTTTCTCGTCAACAGAAAAATCAACGCGGGCTATCATGTGTCTTCCGGCGTGGGCCGGATCAGAAATTTCAACTCTGGCGGGAATATCCTTGCCGCGCGTTCCTTCTTCAGCTTTTTCAAAAGATCTTTCACTTACCAGCCGGACAAAAACCGCGCAAGGATTGGGCGGTTTAAGAAATTCTCTTAAGCGCTCTATCTCTACATGAAGCTCTAAAATCAGGTTGTTTTTTTTCTTAATGCTCTGTTCTTTTTCTTCAATTTTTTGATTTTTTTCTTGCAACTGTTTTTCAAGTTCTTCCAGATCGGCTGTCATGGCAACCCTCGATTTCCTAGTATGTTTGTTATCAAAAAAACCAATTTCAGTATAATCATAATGAAGTTGATTCCAGAAATCAACGTGGCATAATAGAGAAATTATGCGCGTGTAGCTCAATGGTAGAGCACCAAGCTTATACCTTGGTGGTTCTAGGTTCGAATCCTAGCGCGCGCACATGGACCGCATGATTTTGATCTACATCACGAACCCTTCAAAAAAGGAGGCGAAAACACTGGTAAACCTTTTACTGAAAAAACGGTTGATTGCATGCGCGAATATCTTTCCCGTAGATAGTTTATATTGGTGGAAAAATAAAATTGCCGATGAACAAGAATGGATCATAATTGCAAAAACCCTGGAGAACAAATTTAGAAAAGCAAAAGCTGAGATTGAAAAAATCCATTCCTATTCTATTCCCTGCGTCATCAAAATCCCGGCAAGGACAAATGAGAAATATTTCGGGTGGCTAAAAAGTGAGGTCAAAGAAAAATAAAACTTGACTTTTCGGGTAAAAAATGATAGAATAAACAGAACCTTGAAAACAAAATACGTATAATCTTCTCGAGAAAGGAGGTGAAAAATGTCACGCCATTGCCATCAGTGCATGGACGAGGAATTTACTGAAAATCCCAGACTCCTTTTGTTTGCGTTTGCGATAACCGCTCTATTCGCAGGAATTGAATTTATTGGGGGTCGCTATACAGGCAGCTGGGCTCTCGTTTCCGATTCATTCCATATGGGAATCGATGCTCTCGCACTCTTCATCGCGGCGACGGCTTCATCCCTTGCTCATCGCTTCCGTACTTTCAGCTCAAAAATAAAAACGAGAGCCGCATTCCTGAATGCGATTCTCTTAATGACGCTTTCGGTATTTGTGGCGTTTGAAGCTTACGAACGAGCATGGATTTCTCGCGATATTCTATCCATACCTATGTTAGGGATTGCAGTGATCGGTCTTTTGGTAAACGCTTTTGAGGAATGGCTTCTACGCCATCAGGCGTTTCATGACCTCAACACCCGCGGTGCCTATCTCCATATTGTCGGGGATTATGTGTCGTCCGTCGGCGTGATTGCCGCAGCACTCGTCATTTTCTTGTGGGACTGGAAAATTGCAGATGCGCTTGCGGCTTTTCTGGTAGCTCTCCTGATGCTCATATCAGGCTTTCTGCTTGCCCGAGCGTCTCTTCGAGAACTCAAAAATTGAGCCCGTCTTGATACTTTGTCCAGACGGGTTTTCCTTATATGACCGACTTGGGCGCAAGACCAAAGGGTTGAATTAGTTCATTAAATTCTTCGCGTTCTATGGTTTCTTTCTCAATCAAGCGCTTTGCGATGATTTCCAAAATATTTTTGTGTTTATTTAAAATATCCATCGCGGTTTTGTAGGCGTTTTTCATAAAACGGCTCACCTCGTCATCCACGAGTGCAGCCACTTTTTCAGAATGCATTCTCTCCATGGAAAGTTCTCTACCTAAAAAGACCGGTGCACCCGCTTCACCTATTACTTGTGGACCAATTTTCTCAGACATCCCGTAACGGGTTACCAAATCACGGGCAATGTCCGTGGCTGCCTTCAGATCATTTGAGGCGCCGGTAGTAAATTCTTTAAACATTAATTTCTCAGATGCATATCCTCCAAGAGCAACAGCGAGCTCTGCCAAAAAATGACCCTTACTGAAAAGATGCCGATCTTCAGGCGGAACTTTCAGGGTATAGCCGGCTGCTTTCCCGCGCGCAATGATTGAAATTTTATGCACGGGATCAGATTCTGGAAGTGAGGCGGCCACTAAGGCATGCCCGGCTTCGTGATAGGCTGAGATTTTCTTCTCCTTGGGAGATAAAATATAACTTTTTCGCTCAGGACCCAAGAGCACCTTTTCAATCGATACGATCAGATCATTTTGCAAAACCTCTTTTCGATTTTGGCGCGCCGCAAATATGGCCGATTCGTTTACTAAACTTTGGAGGTCCGCTCCGGAAAATCCCGGGGTACGCTCGGCGATCATACGAAAATTAATCTCTTCCGAAACTAGTTTTCCTCTAGCATGAATTTTTAAGATTGCCTCTCGTGCTTTGATATCCGGCAGATCCAGCATCACCCGGCGGTCAAAGCGCCCCGGACGCAGAAGCGCAGGATCGAGTACATCCGGTCGGTTGGTTGCTGCCATCACAATCACAGACTCATTCGGCTCAAACCCGTCCAATTCAACCAGGATTTGGTTCAAGGTTTGTTCACGCTCATCATTTCCACCTCCAAGTCCGGTACCTCGTTGCCGTCCCACGGCATCAATTTCGTCAATAAAAATAATTGAAGGGGCTGCGCGCTTCGCAGTCCGGAAAAGATCACGAACCCGACTTGCACCCACCCCCACAAACATCTCTACAAACTCCGAAGCGGACATGTGAAAAAAGGGCACGCCTGCTTCCCCTGCAACAGCTCGCGCAAGCAATGTCTTTCCGGTGCCCGGCACTCCCATCAACAATACTCCCTTGGGGATGCGCGCGCCAATAGCTAGGAATTTCTTCGGACTTTTTAAAAATTCTACGATCTCTTTCAACTCCTCTTTTGCTTCCTCAACCCCTGCTACATCATTGAACATCACGCGATCTTTTTTATTATCCGGCGTAATCAAGCGAGCTTTTGAACGGCCAAATCCTAACGCCTGAACATTTGCGCGCTGAACTTGACGCGAAATCAGCCAGAAAAAAAGCACAATGAGCACAAATGGTGCCAGAAACGGCAGAATCATAAGCAGCCAAAACTTCAAACCCGTAGGACTTTTTATCGTAATGGTAAGCCCTCCGAACGCCTGCTCACTTAACCCATAATTCATGAGGGTTTCGGTGAGCCCTACTTCAGTTTCTTTTTTTGAAATCCGCCGAGAGCCATCTACTAAGAGAATTTTAAGATCGTCTCCCTCAACCGTAATTTCTTTTACGCGTCCATTTTTAATGTCTCCAACCAATCCCGAGAGCGAGATTTCCTCCGGTTGATTAAACTGACCGGTGAAAAACGGATAGAAAGATGCAAGTAAAAACAAAATCAAAATGGCAAGCAGAATATTTCTAGAAAATGATTTCATGATATTTATCTTAACGTATGCGTGAGGCCCAATGCAAGTATTTTTACCATCTCCGGTTTGGGAATACGGGTGGGAGGGACGCTACGGGGATTTACACCCCCATTTTGAATCGAGTTGGTTGCGCGGTCATAATACCACTCCGGAATCTTTTTTAAACGCCCGGGTTTAGCACTCTCCTCAAGCGAGAGATCAATGTCACGTTTTTGCAACTCCGCTTCCCGGATACGAATAAGAGAAACGGTGTTTCTAAGATCAATTCGTTTTGCCGGACGCGTTAAAATATTCGCATGGCCCGAAGATAGATACTGGCCCACAACATCTATCCTGCCCCCCTCACGCGACCTGAGATAGCCTGCAAGACTAATATTGTCGGACTCAACCACGATGGCCTTCACGTTCTTATTCCCATGCCTTAAGACGAAAGACGTAGCTTTACCTGCATCTTTAAGACTGGCAAATTCGCGCGGCAGTTCGTGCGCGCGCTTACGCTCTTCATTATAATGGGCAATTAAAAAAGGAAGAACAAGACCCACTGTACGGCTCGCATCTTGCGAAAGGCTGCGATTTAAATGGTAGACCAAAGCGGAGAGACCAAAGGCGCGATCAATAGGATCTGCCGAAACCGTTCCTTTTCCAAAAAGATCATCCCTGCGGGCATATTCCAGCATTTTAGCAAGCGCGGGGTCATCCGAAACCCCAAGAAAGAAAGCTACCAACCCGGAAGCCGTAGCATCTTTTTTGCCGTGGTGGTCAAAACACCCCATTCCAATATCGATTAAAAGATGCCCTTCTTTTTCCAGAATCTCTGCCGACTTTTCTGCTGGAAGAGTTTGCCAAATCTTTACCCGCGCCTCCTTTATTCCCGGAAACACGCGCTCCCCGAATTTTTTAAGTAAAAAAATAGCCACTAACGTATCGGGTTGCGGAGCAGTGGGTAGAATAATCGTATGCACAATAAAACCTTGACTTCTCATATTCATAAAGCTACAATACGATAAACTGCATAAAAGTCAAGATCAACGTCCAAAAACACAAGAAGAGGAGGCATGGACAAGAAAAAGAAAGACGCAAAAACGCTCTTTAACAATTTAAGAAGGTCAACCGCATACGATTTTTTCCCAAAATCCGAAGAGATAAAACTCCATATAATTGAAGGGCTGTACAAAAACCGAAATGATATCCTTTCACTTTTTCAGCAACAGAAAGAAAGGGCCTTTGGATATGTGGTGGAGAGAGCAGCAATTCTCTCGCCCAGTATTCCTAAAAATAAATCCCGGGCCCAGAAGATAGCTGATTTCCTTCTGGGAGAATTAGGAGATTCATCCGGGCATGTCGGCTTTAGCCGAAATCTGTATAACCCTGATTTTCTTTGGATTACGATACAAGGGAATACAGCCGCGATTACGGGACTAGGTGAAGTAAAATCAGGACTGGAGGCCTTTCAGAGAAAACCCAAACAGCTTTTCTTGGCTGCAAAAAACCTTCCGCAGCTTATTCAAAAGGCGAACTCTGAGAATTTGCCAATCACGAAAGGTTTGACTCTGAAATTGACGCAAAATCTTCTACTTCAACTCATCGTTCCAAAAGGAGAAAAAGCGCGCATACAAAAACATTTCCCTTACGGAGTGCGCCGCGATGGATTAACCACACAAGAGCTTGAATTTTCTGTTAAAGAATTAATCTTCATAACCCAACAACTTCTTTGTCCAGACTACAAATTCCGACCAAAGATGCGCTTCTCTAAGAACGAACAAGCCCGCTATGAAGACGCAGTAGAAAGCTTTATCACCTTCTGCGTTCGGGCAACCCGAAAAATCTTTGAGGAAAATGAAGTCCTGATCCCTGATAACCCGCGAGAAGTTACCATCTTTGCTCTCGCTACCCAAAAGCTCGCAATTCACCCTAAGGAAATCGACTTTGCAACTAAAGTGATAAACTCGTGGTGGCCCCTTCTGATCCAAGCAGATACCCATGTAAAAAAGTTGCCAAAACATTTTTCCCGGTGGCGTGAGTACTTCATGTTGACAAACTTTGCAGAAGAAAAAGATTGCCTGTCTCTTTTCTTCTTAACACTTCAAAATCAGGCAAAAAAACTGACCGAGACGCAAAAATCCTTAATAGAGAATATGGCGCCGATTGATTTGTTTGAATATCTCTAAAACTTATAAAAAGTCCCCGACCGCACAAATAGCGCTGTCGGGGATTCATTTTTAAAATTTTCTGCCTCCTCGGTGACGAGGTGGATACATTTGAATAAAAGAAATTAACTCCTCGATTGAAAGTTCGGTTGGGGAAACACCGCTATAAATCACGCCGCCATTGATCACAAAACCCTGACTCTCTTCATGATGCCACCGATCAGGCTCTAAATACTCGATCCTTCTTGCAAGATTACTGACATCGAGCTTTTTTGTCATAATTGCAACGTGCCCTATCGGATCAACAGTCAAAAGGATGTCGCAGTGACGAGAAGCAACCTTAGCTACAAACTTACCCGCGTCCTTGATCGCAATACCCTGAAGACCGCCTGCCTCAAAATACTGATTTGGCATGTGCTTAAACTCCTCCTCAGCTTCTTTGAGAGCGGCTTTGACTTCTTTCCATGCCGCAATCCACCAATACACTCGTTCACGGATCTCTACTGCGGGACAACCGAGCATCCACAAATCGCGAAGGTATCGTTCGGGGGTAAAGGGAGCGAAATTACACTTCTTCAAGAGACGAAGAAGATCGCTAAATCCCTTCTCCATACCTCCATCGTCTCGTCCGCGATCGCCATCTTCCACGCAAAGCCATGCATCTACTACATGACCTGCGCGGTCAATAACCTCACGGTGATCATATCCGTCAAGCTCGTAAAGCTCGCGTAAAGTCCAAGGAATGGCCATGAAGAAACTCTTTAAATAACCGCCTTTTCCATGATCATTGTGACCATTGTGATCCGCAAGCATTCTGATGAGCTTGACCTCGGCTGAGGACAGTTCGCGCCCAAAAAATCCTGCGATATACTCTGTAGCTGATCCAGCTGGATTCCGTTTATCGTGGTATTTATCATCTCCTAGGTCAATGGGGCAGATATCTTTCTTGTCCCAGTGAGACATTTGTTCAAGAGAACACCGGGGATTATCCCAGAAATTCACCACGGGGAGCGGGGCGCCTTGATGGCGTTCTAGAAAAACTTTTGCAGCAATTTTGTCAATCGGGGGCTTAGACAGCATGATAACGCCCTTATACGGCTTTTCCATTGGGCGGCTCCTTTCGCTTGGAAGTCAAAACGGTACATTTTATCTGGTTTCAATGTGCAAATAAATTATACCATCCTTTATAAAAAAGTAAACCCCTTACTCAAATGCATCGAGTAAAGGGTTTTTTGGGAAAAAGCATCACTTTTCGCTTTTATCCGAAGATTTTGCTTTCGCGCGCTGGTCCTTCCCTTTGGTGAATTTCAGATGATCAGGAACATATTGCTCCTGTTCTTTTCTGAAACCCTGGGATCGTATCCAGACACCTCGCAGAAACTTTCGCGCATCATCAGGCAACTTATCCAGCGGAAGAGGTTTTTTCATCAACCCTTCCATCATCTTTTCTGAAACGGCAGTCGCACCTTCCAAAAAAGTAATTTTATTGCCCGTGCGCTGGATGAGAAATCCAATGGCATGAAAAGCTTCCAGTCTCACCCTACAAGAAACTGCAATTGTCCCTTCGCGAGGTTCAACGGTCCCGTCGCCTTTCAGGGCAAGGATAGCTGCGATTGTGCCCGCCGTTGCTTCGTCGGCTTTATGATTCTCAGCCAGTCGCTGGCAACACCAATCCGCCTCAAAACCCTCGTTTTTATACGCGAGCGCTTTGAATCTACTTTCGGTGCGGAGACGAGAAATCTCGGACTTCTCTCTGGGTCCCGGTATAAACTCCAATCCCAGCTTCCGGCGAGAATCTCCTCCATCAAGCAGCTCAGCTACAAACATTTTGCCATCCGAGACAAACCGACCAGTTACTCTGTGTTCTTTTTTATCTGAGTCGGCCCAGCCGGAAACCGAAAAAGGCCAAACGCCCTTCTTGCCGCAGACTAGGTCAGCCCAGGCAATCGGATCCTCGAGTTTGCGCCATGAGACGAAATTATCTTGCCTCTGGATTTTTTTGCAAAAGTCCTCGGCTTTACGCAGTGCCCTTTGCAAAGAGTTTCTTAAAAGAGTATTGTGCACCCCTGAGATGTCACCATCCCGAATGATGCAAACAATATCTTCCTCTAGCCACTCTGCCCCTTTACCCGTGTGCTTACGAAAAATCTCCTCGCAAAGCTCAACAGTATCGGCTCCGACAAAACTGATCTTTGCTCCGGTCCCGTCCTTTATGGGTTCGGCAGTTAAAAAAACATGACCAAAAAAGTGCTTCTCCTTGATGACTTTATGGTCCTGACCAAAAAGCTTACCCTCGACCCGAAGCCAATACTGACCCGCGATCTCACCTTTTACCAGACCAGGAAACTGATGGAAGAAAGTAATAACCAGTCCTTCCTTTCCCTTCGGGGTAACCAGGAATTGCGAAGCAGCACTACGTCGCTTATTGTGGGCCTCGGTTTCTTGATCCCGAATCTTCCAGCAGTAATCAACGAGCGCTTTATAAAACTCACCGAGAACCGAATCGTGCCCAACCATTTTTGCGGCAGCAAAGTGATTAACTCTATTGCCCTCTCCTGGATTGCGCCACGAAAACGAATCTTCGGTCTCAGGCTCTGCTGATACAATAACGGACAGATTCCGCGCTTTCTGGAGTAAGCTATCGAATGCTGTCTTGGAGCCTGCAAGATCGTTCTCTGGCGCCGGAAAGCGATTCAGTTTCAGTTGGGAATGAAGCTTACGGACCTCCATACGAAGAGACAGATGCGGTATAGCGGCCTCGCTAATTCCCTCTCCAGAGTCTTTCAGCATACCGATACCATCTTTTTTCATGTCGCCTATCCTATCCCGAAGAGGAGAAATCTGCTTCTCAATCTCTTGTACCAGGAACGCGGCCTCTTCCTTCTGGGCTTTTTCAAGAGAGCGCTTTAGGTTTCGAAGCTGTTCTTCATCTTCGCCGAGCGCTTCCCAGAAATCGCAATAAAGAACAATCAGCTCTTCGTCTGATCGAGCCTTTTCGATTTGTTCTCTCATCTCTTTGCGGCGTTTAAGCCTTTCGGCCATCCTTTCGCGAAACGAACCCTCTGAGGCTTCCATTTCATCTTTGATTTCCTCGGCCTGCTTATTAAACGTAGCCATCGTGCTTCTCCCTCAAAAGAGAGCTTCTTGAAAAAAGATACTGAAGCTCTAGAGACATTTAGAACAATGATTTACCAGCGAAAAAATTATTTAAAAGATCAATCTTGATCATCTACCTTCCCTAATGGAAGATAAGCTGTGGCTATTTTAATACTGATATCATAAAATGTCAAATAGAGTTTATATCATTATGATATAGTATAAAAAAGCTATGGATCAGAAAATTCAAATCATCACGGTGCATGATAAGGCATATCCCCCGCTTCTTCACGAAATTCCGCACCCCCCAACCCCACTTTATTACCGGGGCGCGCTCAATGCATTGAATGATATCCCTGCGGTTGCCATTGTAGGTACCCGAAGAGCAACCCGGTATGGACTGGAAACAGGGCGCGCGCTTGCCAGAGACTTGTCTCTTGCTGGCGTTTTGGTGGTAAGCGGACTTGCTCTCGGCATTGACGCCCAGGCGCATCGCGGTGCACTGGAAGGAAAAACGCCAACCTGGGCGGTTCTTGGATCTGGCCTCAACCAGATTTATCCCGCGCACAATCGCCTGATTGCAAAAAAAATCCTTGAGGAAGGGGGCGCCGTCATCTCTGAATTTCCGTCTGATCATCCGCCCGAAAAATGGACCTTCCCCCAGCGAAACCGTATTATTGCAGGGCTCTGCAAAGCAACCATTGTAGTGGAGGCTCCGGAAAAAAGTGGCGCCTTGATTACTGCGCGTCTTGCTCTTGAATATAACCGTGATGTTGGTGCCGTGCCCGGAGAGATTTCATCCATTCATTCTGTCGGCACAAACCGACTTCTCAAAATGGGGGCGGCAATGATCAGATCTGCAGAGGATGTCTTGGAACTTATAGGGATGGAGATCTCAAATGCCTCGGGTCCGGATGCGCTTGACAAAAACGAAGAAGACCTGTTACGTATACTTGAGAAACCCATGGATGCAAACATGCTTGCTCAAAAAAGTGGTTTTGAGATCAGGGAGCTAAATCAAAAACTGACTATGCTTGAGCTTTCTGGAAAAATTAAAAAGGTAGGAGGAACTTTTCATAAAGTATGAAACTTATCATTGTAGAATCTCCAACTAAAGCAAAAACTCTGTCCCGCCTCTTACCTCGGGATTTTCGTGTTGAATCCAGTTTTGGCCATGTTCGCGACCTTCCTAGTTATGAACTGGGAGTGGATGTTGAACATGACTTTAAACCGCACTATGTCACGCCGCGCAAATCCCAGGCGGTGATTAAAAATCTCAAAGAATGCGCAAAAAAGGCGAGCACGATCATTTTGGCCATGGATAAAGACCGGGAAGGAGAAGCCATTGCATGGCATATTACAAAAGCCCTTGGTTTGAAGAAAAATAAAACGGTCGAACGGATCGTATTTCATGAAATAACCAAAACCGCGATCGCCCAAGCGCTGAAGCATCCTCGAGCGCTTGATAAAGACCTCATTGATGCCCAGCAGGCCCGCCGAATTCTGGATCGGTTAGTCGGGTATAAACTCTCTCCCTTTCTATGGAAAAAAGTCATGCGCGGACTTTCGGCCGGACGGGTTCAGTCTGTAGCACTTCGTCTCGTTGTGGAGCGCGAAAAAGAAATTCGCGCCTTCGAGCCAAAAACATTCTGGACCATTGAAACAGACCTTCAAAAAAAAGGATGTTCGGACCAAAACAAAAAAGACTGTCTGTCGTTTCGGGCCACGCTGGATAAAATCAATCAAAAAACCATTGAAAAACCCGGCCTCGTGGACAAAAACGGGGCAGATGATTTTCTTTCCGAACTTAAAGAAAGCGAATTTCGCGTTCTAGACCTTGAGAGAAAGAAAAGAGAACGCTCACCCTATCCGCCCTATATTACCTCCACACTCCAGCAAGATGCGTTTGGACGCCTGGGATATTCTGCCAAACAAACCATGCGGGTTGCACAACAGCTCTATGAAACCGGATTTATTACCTATATGCGGACCGATTCGGTGAATGTGGCGCCAGAAGCGCTCCGTCAGGCAAAAGCATTTCTTGAAAAAGAACTTGGCGAGCGCTACACGCTAAAGGCGCCACGCCGCTTCAAAACCAAATCAAAACTAGCACAGGAAGCGCATGAGGCCATCCGGCCCACAAACCCCCTGCTTTCTCCAGAGGAAGCAAGCCGTAAACTGAAAGATAATAATCAAAATCGGCTCTATGAGATCATCTGGCAGCGTTTTGTTGCCTCACAGATGCCGAATGCCATAACCGAACAGACGACTATTTCAGTAGAAACAAAAGGAAAAAATCATTATGAATTGAAATCTTCCGGATCTATCTTGATATTTGACGGCTTTTTAAAAATCTATCCGTCCAAGATGGAAGAAACGATTCTTCCTTCGCTTGAAAAAGAAGATCCATTATCCTTACTGAAGATCGAATCCATAGAACGACAAACCAAAGGGCCCGGGCGATTTAGTGACGCTTCGCTTATCAAAGAGCTAGAACAAGCGGGTATTGGCCGGCCTTCGACTTACGCCCCCATTCTCTCCGCGATTGAAGAGCGCGGATACATTATTCGTGACCCGCAAAAGCGCCTTTCCCCGACTGAGATTGGAGAGAAAGTAAATGAACTCCTGGTGGAACATTTTGCAAATATTGTGGATGTAGATTTTACGCGCCAGATGGAGGAAAACTTAGACGAGATCGCGAGCGGCACAAAGAAATGGCAGCCAGTCCTGCAGGAATTTTACGAACCTTTTGCAAAAAATCTTGAGGAAAAATACCAAACCGTTGAGAAGGAGGATTTGTCGGAACCGCTGGATCGAACGTGCCCGAACTGCTCCAAGTCGCTCATGATCCGGCCGGGTCGCTTTGGCCGCTTTATTGCCTGCTCAGGATTTCCAGAATGCAAATTTACCGAAGCGCTTCCGCCTCCGTCCCTAGATATAAAATGCCTGCTTTGTAAGGGGGGCGACATTGTTGAGCGCAGGACCAAGCGAAAACGAATTTTCTACGGGTGCTCGCAGTGGCCAGATTGTGATTTTGCAACCTGGAAAAAACCTACCGGGAAGCTCTGTATCGAATGCGGATCCCTGATGACAGAATATGCACACGGTGAGAAATGCTCCAATAAATCCTGCTTGTTCCGGAGCACAAAACAAGAGTAGTTGACTTAAAGTTACCTACGTACCATCCTTGATATTAGTTTGTTCACTGTAAATAGTTTGCGATTTATCGCCCAATCCTGCAACGCAAAGGAGTTTGTGATGCAAAAGAAATCAAAGCAAATCGGCATTGCCTGCGGTATGGGTACATTTCTTGGCATTCTCTTGGGGCTTGGTGCCTCCATCGAGTTCGGGCTTGGCTGGTGGATGATCGCCATTGGCGCGCTTGTCGGTGGTGCTGCCGCCTACCTTTCCTACGATCTCAACGAGGTCGGGCGTGCATTCGTACGCGCATGGCGCGCGCTCTCTGGCTACGAGCCAGACCGGGAACTTGCCAAGCGATACTGGCGTCATGTGCTAGTCCTAGCACTGATCGGTTTGACTTTCGGACTTTATGCCAGTGGGGGCCTGTTCATTATGAGGCAATATGGGTCAACACTTCCGGATTCCATTATGATCGACCTGGCATTTGGAGCTTTCGTTTTCGTAATCATGCCGCTCTTGGTGGCTGCTGCTGATGTGTATAGCGATAGTAAAAAACAACCGAATCGCCACGAGCGGTTGCAGCACATCGATAAAGAGTACGAGCGGGTGAAATGGTTAGCATGGCGCGCAAACCCCATTAGTTTTCCGTTCTGGTGTATGCTCGGCATCCTGCTATTGGCGCGTTGGTTCGTGATGAATGCGATCCCGTTTCTTTTCCGCGTCCCCTGGAAAACGTTTTGCGCCGTACACTCCAATAAACGCACTCTTTGCTTTGTTGACACGGTGATTGCCGTGCTCATCGGGGGCGTTGCTGGCTACAGCTACGGGAGTCTGCTTTATGGCATGCTCATTGGCGTACCCTTTGGCATACTTCTGGGCATTGCCAGCTTTGAGATTCTCTCGGTGCGCTTGCTCAAGCTCGTACCCAGAGATGCAAGATAGACGCAAACTACCAAATTCATGGCGCCGGCTTTCAAAGCCAGCGCCTTTTTCTTAAACCCCAGAATAAAAAGCAGAACGACATAATTGACTCTTTCTAAAAGGAGTGTCATATAATAAAGTATGGCAAATAAAATGCGCCATGACGCAGCTCCTTCATGGTCTCATTATCAAGAAAAACTTTCTCAACTAACAAAACGCTCCTATCCGCCAGAAGGCTTAAAGCTAATTAAAGAAGCGTTTGACTTTGCAGCAGAAGTGCATAAAGACCAGCGACGGTTCTCAGGCGAGGCCTATATGCACCATCCCGTAGCCGTATCCTTAAATGCTGCATCGCTGCAGCTCGATACCAAAACGATTGCCGCGGCCTTGCTGCACGACACCGTGGAAGATGGTAGCACCCTTCGCGACATTAAAAAACATTTTGGGGAAGAGATTGCGTTTTTAGTAAAGGGAGTAACCAAGGTAAACAAAATCAAATATCAGGGCGTTGAGCGCGCCGCGGAAAACATGCGCAGAATGTTTCTCGCGATCGCAGAGGATATCCGGATTGTTATTCTTAAGCTGGTGGATCGCCTCCACAATATGAAAACCCTATGGGCTCTTCCTTCAGTCGAGAAGCAACGACGAATCGCAACGGAGACGCTTGAGATCTATGCTCCCTTAGCCGATCGATTGGGTATGGGAGAGCTTAAAGCTGAGCTTGAGGATTTAGCGTTTCGGTATGTACACCCCAAAGAGTATCAGTGGATACAAAAAGAGGTAAGTCGAAAAATCCCCGAGCGTGAGGCCTATTTAAAAAACATCATTCCAATTGTTCAAAAAGCGCTGCGGCGTGAAGACATTCGGTCTTTTGAAATTTCAGCGCGCGCAAAACACCACTACAGTATCTGGAAAAAGCTCCTAAAGTACGAAAAAGATTGGGGGCGTGTTTTGGATTTAACCGCCCTAAGAATCGTGCTGCCCGATATTGAGGATTGTTACGCAACGCTCGGGATTATTCACTCTCTATGGCCTCCGATGCCGGGCCGAATTAAGGACTACATCGCGCTCCCCAAACCGAATGGATACCAAAGTCTGCATACGACGGTTTTTTGCACTAACGGAAAACCAACCGAGTTTCAAATTAGAACCCGCGATATGCATCGGGAATCCGAATATGGTATCGCCTCTCACTGGCTTTGGGCAGAGTCTGAGAAACCGGAAGGCGGAACGCGCTTTGTGGGCAAAAAATTCTCCTGGGTAAAACAGATGCAAACATGGCAAAAAGAGTTTCGCAAGAACAAAGGTTCGGGTAAAGAATTTCTTGAGTCTTTAAAAATTGATTTTTTCAAAGATCGGATCTTTGTTCTGACCCCAAAAGGAGATGTGATTGACCTTCCGGAGGGCGCCACACCTATTGATTTTGCCTATCACGTTCATTCGGAAATCGGGGATCATGCGGGCAGCGCAAAGGTAAATGCAAAGCTGGTTCCGTTTCATTACCAGCTTTCATCAGGAGAGGTCGTTGAAATTCTTACCCAAAAAAATAGAAAACCGAGCCTTGAATGGCTAAAATTTGTAAAAACTTCGCAGGCAAAATCCCGGATTCGCCATACGCTTAAAGAAAAAGGGTCTGTCGAATATTTTAAGCGAAAGAAGTAAAGTCTCAAATCGTAAAATCTTTGAGGTCTTCCTCGCGGGCTTTTGCGGTCATGATATTTATCTCGGGTTCAGTTTCAGGCAACGGCTCTGACGGCTGCGGGTGAGGAGAAAAATCAGGCTCGCCTTGAGGAAGTTTCTTTTTCTCTACGTCAAGAGACGGTGATTCTTTACGGCGCGTCCCGTCCACCTGTGAAATAAGATTTTGTAATTCTTCCTCAGAGAAAAATTCAATGGAGATTTTACCACCCAGTCCCTTGCGTTCAATATACACGCGGGTTCCCAATGCCTCACGAAGCCGCTCTTCCAAGGAACGAGTCTCGGCATCGGGAATGTCGTCGCGTTTTCTTACGCGCTCAACTGCAATGCGGCGCGATGCGCGTTCCGAATCCCGAACAGAAAGCCGCTTGAAATAGATATCATTAAAAAGTGCTTCTTGTTCTTCTTGATGTTCACTTAACATTAAAAGAGAACGGGCGTGCCCCTCGCTGATCCGACCATCTACAACGGCCTTTTGAATATATTCTGGAAGGGTTAACAGGCGCAGGGTGTTAGACACGAATTCACGGCTTTTCCCTACGCGGATCCCGACATCGCGCTGACGCATAGAAAACTCATCCACCAGTTGTTTGAATGCGCGCGCGCGCTCCATGGGATTTAGATCTTCACGCTGAACATTTTCAATAAGCGCGATCTCAAGCTTCACTTTATCTGCTGATTCGGTTCGAATGATGACCGGTACATGCAAAAGGCTTGCAATTTTTGCTGCGCGAAGCCGTCGCTCCCCTGCAATAAGTTCATAATCCACAATGGTTCCGGTAGAGACCTCGCGTTCCAGGCGCACCACAATAAGCGGCTGAAGAATTCCGTACTGCTTAATAGATTCGGCAAGCTCCTTTAATTTTGTCTCGTCAAATTCGCGTCTGGGCTGGAACGGGTTTGGTTGAATTTTTGTAACCTCAACCCAAAAAATGCTACTTTGACGCTCTTCCTCTTTTACTAAATTTTCAGGCATGATATCTATAAATTAACAAACGAACTGAATTTGGCAACCAGTGGATAAAAAAATAAATTTGGGCTAAAATGATGGGGCGCCGCGGTGGCGGAATTGGCAGACGCACAGGATTCAAAATCCTGCGAGGGCAACCTCATGTGGGTTCAACTCCCACCCGCGGCACAGAAAAAATATTTAAAAAAACTGGTCTGGGACAGGAAACCGGAGAGCGAGCTCTAGAATCCGAGCCCGGATTTCTTTCTTTTTTGGCTCGTTATCTTTATTCTCAAGCGTATCAAGCATTAAACGAGCAACTTCTCGACACTCTTCTTCGCGAAACCCTCGAGTGGTGATTGCCGGCGTGCCAAATCGGATGCCCGAAGGATCCATAGGTTTCCTCGGATCATCAGCAATCATATTTTTGTTCAGCGTAATACCAACTTCATCAAGCACCGTCTCCGCCTCCTTACCCGTAATCCCCATAGACCCGTAGACGTCAGCAAGAATCAAGTGATTTGACGTACCGCCTCCGAGCATCCGGATATTGCGCCCATGAAAAACCTCTGCCATTGCTTTGGCGTTTTTTAAAATTTGCGCGGCGTAGGTTTTAAATTCGGGGCGAAGCGCCTCCCCAAAACAGACCGCTTTTGCGGCAATGTTATTCATATGCGGCCCGCCCTGAAGCCCGGGGAAAACCATCTTATCAATTTTCTTGGCAAATTCTTCGTTTTCTCGCACAAGAATCAAGCCTCCCCGGGGCCCGCGTAAGGTTTTGTGAGTAGTGCTTGTTATGATATCAAACCCGGCATCAAAAGGGTTTTTTAAAACTCCCGCAGCAATAAGTCCTGCAATATGAGCCATGTCGGCAACCGTAATGGCTCCCACTTCACGAGCAATTGAGACAAATTTTTCATAATCCAGTTCACGCGAGTATGCTGAGAATCCGGCTAAAATAATTTTTGGTCTTTCACGAAGCGCGGTTTCTTTCAATTCATTATAATCAATCTCTCCGGTATCCGGATTCTTCATTTTATAGCGAATATAGTTAAAAATTTTCACCATGTAGGTAACCGGATGGCCGTGCGTTAAATGTCCTCCATGGGAAAGATCCATGCCGAGAACCGTATCTCCCGGCTCCATCAAGGCGAAATACGTGGCAATGTTTGCCGGCGCACCAGAGAGAGGCTGCACATTGGCATAGCTGCAGCCGAAGAGTTTTTTCACCCGCTCGATGGCAATGGTCTCAACGATATCTGTAAACTCTTGCCCGCCATAATAACGCTTCTTTGGATATCCTTCAGAATATTTATTGGTCAGTACCGAGCCGTTGGCTTCCAGAACGGCCCGAGACACATAATTTTCTGAAGGGATCAGCTCAAGTCCCTCGGCCTGTCGCTTCTCCTCCCCCAAAATGGCATTACAGATTTCAGGGTCAGAATTTTTGAGAAATGATAAATCGTTGTTGCGCGCCATAACACTTTTAAATTAACAAATGGATTGCATTTGGCAAGGCGTAGATAAAAAAATAAATTTAGGCTAGAATACTGCAGTAAAGCATTGGGTGGAATTATGATTATAATGATCGTGGCAATGGACAGAAACCGACTGATTGGGGATGGAGAGAAACTCCTCTGGCATCTACCTCGAGATTTTGCGAGGTTTAAAAAGATAACTATGGGCTATCCCATTATCATGGGAAGAAAAACCCACCGATCAATCGGCAAAGCACTGCCGGGACGAGAAAATATCATTCTCACAAGAGATAAAAACTTTACATCAACCGGCTGCAACATTTTCCATTCTTTAGAAGAAGTGCTGTCTCTTGAAAAGAAAAAAGATATTTTTGTTATTGGCGGCGGGGAGATTTATCAAACATTTCTACCGCTTGCTCAAAAACTCTATGTTACTCAAGTACACGGTGAATTTGAGGGAGATATTTATTTTCCTCTCATCCCCGAGCATAAATGGCAGGTGATCTCCCGAGAGACAAGTGAAAAAGACAGTAAAAACCCCTATGACATGACCTTTTTGATCTATGAAAGGAAAAATTGATATATTAGTAATTAAATAAATGGAAAAAAGAGTCCTTATTATTCATATCCCTGTAATACATAAGGGATATTTAGATTTCTTAAATACGAATCGGGAAGGAATTTCTGCGCTTTATCTTATTGATGAAAAATTTTTGGGTGAGCTTACGGAATTTAAGCCAGATATTGCCTCTCTCGATTCCCAAACAGTTAAGGGATTACTTACAAGCATGGGTTTTGATCGCATCCACACTCTTTCAAAAGAGAATCTGCAAAATATAAAAGACAAAAAGCTCATTCTTATTCAAGATGAAGCCTCAAGAAACCTACAGGCAAAATACCTCAAGAAGGCAAATGTAAAATGGGCTTCTGTTTTTCTTAGATGGGATAAAAGTTTGATCCTGTCAGAAAACCCACTAAATGAAGTTAATTCTTCAAAAGACCCGTTTGATACTAGCATGATGGCTGAAGCTTTTCGCGAAGCGCAAAAAAGCGGGGATTGGTGGCGCCAGGTAGGAGCGGTACTGGTAAAAGATGACGCTATCCTTGCCCGGGCTTATAATCGCGGCGTGCCAACGGATCATGCCCCTTATCAGGTTGGCATGGTAAGAGATTTTTTCAAAGCCGGAGAAAAACAGGAACTCTCAAACACGATTCATGCCGAGCAAAAAATCATTGCCGAGGCGGCAAAAGGCGGAATCCGAGTTCAAGGAACGTCGTTCTATATTACTCACTTTCCCTGCGCGGTATGTGCAAAGATGATCTCTTTTTCTGGAGCTTGTAACCTCTATTTTCACGAAGGAGCCTCTACCCTTGACGGGAAAAAAGTTTTAGAATCTGCTGGTGTAAAAATTTTCTACGTCCCTAAAAACCTTGACT
>JADFMT010000034.1 GCA_022563755.1 Patescibacteria group bacterium
GCCCACAGTAGAGTTGAAGGTTGAGCCCTGCCGCCCAATGCTTAATCACGGACTGAGTTAAGCTTGCAATTGATCTACCCCTAATGCAGCTTCGTACCGCAATGATTTTTCCATTAAGCTTGCTGGTATCAACATTCTCGCCGCTGATGATTGCATAGAGAGCGCTTGCGGCGGTAACTCCAACAATGGTGAATTTTTTCGGGTCTCGAACCACCATAAAAACATTGGAAAGGACATCCACCTCGCCCGTCAAAAGAGCAGCGTCCATAATCCTCGCTTTTCGAAACGACAGGATCTCAACGGGGATGTCGAACAACTTTTTCTCTGCGGCATACCACAAGGGATACTCATAAAGGTTGCGAGTACCCATGACTGCAACCTTCAACGCTTCCTCGGTTTTTGCCTCCTCACCTGCCATAACCATTGCAGGCGCACTCAAAACCATACTGGCAGCGGTAATCATAACTGCCAGCAAAATGGCTCGTATGGATTTCATGCTTTTTCTCCTATTGTGTTGTTAAGGGACCCGGTATCCTCAAAAGAAGAGATACCCCAACATCATACAAATTGAAGAGATATTGTCAACCTCCGAAAACAATATATATAATCAAGCTACATGCAAAAACAACATCTAGCCAACCAAGGCCTTAACGGAAAAATACAAGGAATGGAACAGTACTTACCAGGAGATGAGTCAACGAAAGAACTCATCTTATCAACGACTAGTGGTACAACAACGGGGAAACCAACATCTTTGATAACAAAAATCGTGCGAAAAAAAGATCACTGGACACAGCCCAGGGCCTGCCTATGTGCTACCTCTCCTCGGTATGGACAAATGCTATCTCAAGCACGGGTCATGTTCCATCCTACCTCAAAGTTACTTCGAGTATTATTCATTAGCGGAGAAGATTTAAATAACCCTGGTCTGGGGAGCATTATTGCTGAATTTAATCCGTCAGAAATACGAACATCGCCTTCATATCTAAACCTCTTTATCAAAAAATTGCGATCCCTTGCCCAAATACATATTATAAAACATCTTAAACATGTCTATCTTTCCGGCGAACGCGCAAATGCATATCTGATACAACAAATAAAAAATGTTATGCCTCAAGCTACACTCAATTTTCGCTATACCCTGGCAGAAATTGGTGGAGTCGGTATGAGTTGTCCTTATCTTATTCGTACTATGTATAATACAGGTGCTTTTAATCCTATCCACATTAACTCGGCGTATCATATTGATATTATAAACCCCAATAAAAACAATATTGGTGAGATCGTCATTACAACCCCCCACGTATCGAATTATCGAACAGGAGATGCAGGAAAGCTCGTAAAAAAACCGTGCCCATGTGGCGCCAAACAAACCCTTCTTGTGTACGGCAGGTATCATTACGACATTGTACACTCTGTTGGCGCGACTATTCTGCTCTCAGAACTAGAAAGAATTTTTGATACGCTCAAGGATTACGTTGAGGACTACTTAGTTGAAGTAAGAGAAATCGATAATAAAATTGAAACGGTTGGCAAAATCACATTTAAAATAGTTGCCACTGAAAGACTGAAGGCATTGCCGAGCCCATCTCATTTCATTGTAAATACGATAAGCCGCAATCTATTTATTACCAAAACACAGACCCTTGCTAATCTCATACGAAGCGGTACCTTTCTTTACCCTGAAGTTGAATTTGTAAAAGGATTCCCTGCTAGCAATAAAAAAATACGCCTTAAAAAAATCTTCGATTAATCGTATGCCTGAACGCCACTCTAAGCCACCTGTGGTACTCATCGCATTTTTTATACTTACCGCAGGAATCTCAGTTATCTTCTATCAAAAGATTTCCTCTGAGAATAAACGCCTTCAAGAAGAGCTTTCAGCGTTTATGGCCCCTCAAGTCACGATTGATAATAAAGCTTATGACGTAAAAAGTGGTCGTGCTTTTCGAAATGGTGAACCGATCTCTTTATTCAAAAGCGTTCGGGTCTTGCGGATAGCACGATATTCGGTTTTAAATCGCCTCGATCCCCTTTTCGCCCTAGAAGGAACGGACCCGGAGGCACTCGAAAGAAGTATAGGATACTTACGTATGTCGCTTAATGACTTTGCCGCACTCTACGAATCAGGAGAAGAAGAGGCAATAAAAGAAAGCTTTTATCCCTTAGACTTTTTAGAGCGTTTGCCCTACCTTGAGGAGCTAAGGCAGGCGCTCATTAATACTCCGAGTAAAAAAATCGTTGAAGCGTACAATGCGCACCTTGAGAAAACCATGGCCATTTATCTCGGTCATCTATATCGGTTACGAAAAACATTACAAGCGTTTCATTTAATTGACGAAACAAAAGAAGAAGTTTTTAACTATTTAGGAGGATATAGTACTTTTCAATTGTTTGTTCAAGCGCTCGATGCACTGGAGAGTTCCATTATAGAAAAAAAGACGGAATTAAAAAGAAGACAAAACTGCTTCAAAGGAAAAACCGAGAATTGTCTCTCGCTGACCTCCCGTCTAGCCGCAATGAGAATCGATGCCCCCTGGGACGATTCGAATACTAAACAGAACCTCCTACCTCAAAACATTCAAACCATTAAAGATATGGTGTTAGCCTACCGCCGATTGACCCCGAAAACAGATGTTTCTTCCTTTACGATTCCGAGCATTGCTTTAAACAAAAGCGCCTGTCTTCCTGTTAAAACACCTGTATACCACATCTTTTGGCGTCGTATTGATGAAGGAGAGAGAGCTATTTTTTTAGAGTATCTTAATAATCTTTATTTTCTTGATCTAAGACCGGGAAAATCGTATGGCCCCTACACAGATAAAATAAAAGAGGCGGGACTTAAACTCCTCTATCAAGCTCCCGTACGTGCATACATGTGCCCTGATTCCGGAAAAGAGATTTCTAACACATTAAAACTTTATACGATCCACCGATTGCTAAAAGAATCTCCCCTCTTCCCGAATGACAAAAGAAACCTAACACATAAAAAACTTGATCCATTAATCAACGTTGAGAAAAAAATCATTACCGGCGACATGCTCTATGAATCTGATATCGAATATTATCTTTCAAACCTCTCTGCTCTCTTGCAGGAATATGGCGAGGCCGACTTGGCAGAGCGAATCGGAAAAGAAAAGGTCCTATTTATCGAAACATTGCTATCTATATTTAACCAAGGAGCTCCAAATTTTCATGAGATGATACTGCATATTGTTGAGACCAATCGCCAAGCTATCAGAAGAATCACGGCGATAGAAGGATCAAGACCGCCTCTAAATTATCTATTTATACAACGAAGCTATCCTATGATTCTCTTTTTAGGATTTAATAAAAGCTTTTCTGACACCGACATAACGTTTCTAAAGTATCGTCCCATGGAACTGGAACGGCTTCGCTTTACCACATATCACACTGATCTAAAATATATCTTCACCAAACAAGAAATCGTAGATCTCATGATACAAAGTAGAACGATATACCAAGTAATACGACAATGAATTAGATTTTTAAAACTCTTGAAGTGAACCTATTCAAGAAACCCGGCACAATTTACAAATAACTCAATCTGTGGATTTTCTGACACCTTTTCTTGCGTCATCTTTGACAAGAAACAGGTATTCTTTTCGTCAGATGACAATAGGACAATGGGCCCCGATCTGTCACTATACTCCCTGCCTTTCATATAGATAATGAAAAGAAAAACCAATCCGACAACCCTAAAAATGAAATATAAGGTTACGATTGAATGCTTTGTTTTTGTTTTATCTTTATTAATTTTCGTATTCATGTTGCAGGATATACGATAAAGAACGCACTATTCTTGTACTTCGAGTTGAGAGAGAAAAAATTTCGCATCAAGATAATCAGGCTTCATCCGAAGAGCGTTCTCGATATAAGATCGGGCACCTTCACGATTTCCTAAAGCCAACTCAAGCCGAGCATATTCAAGAACCACAACCGGACTCGTTGAGTTCAACGAGTATGCGTTCACGATGGATGTGCGTGCATGTTCGAGAACGCCCTGAACACCAAATCCGTTTAAGAGTAAATACACTTCGCCCAACATATACCAGTTTCGATAATCAGCAGTGTCAAGCTCAACAGCTTTTTTGGCGTTCCCAATCGCTAAATTAGCAATGGCTTGAAACTGAGTATCTGCCTCTTCTTGAGAAAATTCATTTTGAGACGCCACATTCAGCAGTTGATCAAGGTTAATTTTTGCAAGGTAACGATGGTAAATGTCCCTTGGCCAAAGACGTGCGGCGTACGCAATCTTCTCCTCGGCAGCATCACTCTTGCCCTCTTCGATAAGAACGGTAAGTCCTTTCTGAAAATAGACATTCGATGCAAATGAATATGCCAGAGATCGAGTCAAAAAGTAGAGCCCCGCGATGCCCGAAACTATAATCATAATAAGAGGGATGGTAAAGCCGAGACCACCTTGAGCATGATTGGTAAAAAAAATGGTACGATTTATTATAATCTTTTCTTGAACACATACGGCAAGAAAGACGCCCGTCATCAAAAAAGCAAAAGCAAATAACACCATATGTACAGGAAAAACAATCGCGAGAATCCAGAAATACAATGCGAGCACAAACGAAGATATTTTAAGATACTGCGAATGATCATTTCGTGGCCGCGTGGTAACGGCCTTAATGCCATAGTACAAAAATAATCCTCCAAAAATGACCCACCAGAAAATCCCTATAAGTCCTGTGGTGATAACGAGCGTAGGAATGAGTCCCGATCCTGTATTAAAATTGGTATTCCAAAAAGGAGTGGCGTTGATCTCTGCGGGCTTAAAACGAGCCCACTGGTTCGCAAAGGTATTAGGCCCACTCCCTAAAAGAGCTCGCAAAGGACCTTCCGATAACACGCCTTGCCCAACCGTAAACGTTGCCTTCCACGAGGGCCTTATCTCTACAGAAATGGGGCCGGGAAAAACGGAAGCCACAACATTCTTCACCGGTTCACCCGCCACAGCAAATAGCATAATTCCAACGAACACAAACAAAGAGACTGAAAATACCTTCCGAGAAACCTGTATTTTATAGACCGCAAAAAACAAAATAAAAATAGAAACCATATATAAAGGAAATCCTCGGGCACCGAATAAAAAGAAAAATAAAGAAACAACAAGGAGTATATAGAGCACCATAAAACGTTTTACCGGCAGAAACTCAATCGTCATTAATGAAAGGAGTAAAATTGATCCGAAGAAATAGGTAAAGTCGGTCGGTGATCCAATCAAATTAGAAAAAGAGTTCGGTAAAATGCCCAACGAAAAAAAACTAAAACCCTCCAGTAAATGGCTAAGTTGTATGAAGGCGACCAATAGCGAGGAAAGAAACAATGCTCCATAAAGAGAAAAAATCCTGCTTCGTGTTTGAAATATAACCGAAGCCAAAAAAAACAATATAAATAAGGTAAGTAGAAAGCTCGCGGTTCCGATCTCAAACCCCGTTTCAAATAAAGAGTGCAGGGGTACTTCAGAAAAAAAGGAGGAAACAAAGAACGTTGCGACAATAAAACCTCCAACCGCTAAAAGTAAACTTCGCGGGATAATCAGTGCCCCCTTAAAAAACGAATAAACGATCCAGATGAATAACGAAATGGCGACCAATACCGTGATAAGAAGCCCTTTGTGATAATCAAAAGATGAAGTTGAGGCAGGAATAAAAAACAGCGGAAGAAGAAAGGTTAATAGAATTAAACTAAAAAAGATGGTTTTGTTGTAGGGTAAATTCATATAGCAGGTTCCGTGAGGGTGTAGTGATAGTTTATCCTTGTAGGACGTAAACGTCTACTTGCTGATCATTCTCATCTCCACGGAAAAATGGGATAATGTTCCTTATGAAAGCAATGCTCGTGAGTTTTATAGGGTTTAGCGTAGGAATACTCGTGGGATATCATCTTTTTCTCTTCGAAAATGAATTTTATCAAGCACCACAGAGAACGAGTTACGAGAACAAGGAAGAACAATATACTTCAATAATAACTGGTATTGTTGATTTAATAAATTATAATGAAAATTTCATCATTCTCTCTATGATGGATGATTACCGCACGAACATACTATACAAGTTAAAAGTATATTTTGATGATTCAACAATAGTAGAAAAGGCGTATTTTTATTATAACGATGAAGGCGAAAGGTATTTTAATGAAACATTGCCTAATACTTATGACATCATGAATATACAGACCGGGGATCGTGTTCTTGTTGCCTTCTCTAAAACGGCTAAAGAAAAATTTATAATTCAGCGTATAACCTCTTTGGAAAAAATTTCTAAATAGGTTTTTTTGAATCTTATATGACAATGTTTAAAAAGAAATCTTTTCTTATCGCCCTTTTTATCTCAATGGCGCTGGCTGGCCAAGGACTAATCTTGTTTATTTCAGGAGAACAAGATTTTAAAAAAATGGAATACAGAGGAAACAATGATACCGATGGCATCAAAAAGATCTGGGAGAAAAAAGGCGTTATCGATTCAATAAATCATATAAATAATTTTCTTGTTATGCGCTATCCTTCACGATACATTCTCGGCAAAACCGCTAAAATCAGGATTTATTTTGATAATAATACGGTGGTTAGAAAAATACATGAATTTCAAGAAAATGGCATTGTATATTTCCAAAGCGGCAGTTTTCCAAGTTCCATAAACGAAGTACGGAAGGAAGACAAAGTTCTCGTTGCACTCCTGAAAAAAGAACAAAGATTTTATGCATCAAACATAATCCACGATGCTCCGTTTCCCGCAACAGAACTTCTTAAAGAAACAAAGCCCTGACCATGATAAAGAAAAGCGCCATGCTCATTATTCTTCTATTTGGAAATACGCTCGCGTTTGCTCATGGGGTTTACGAAACACATAAAGATCATGATGCGTCCCAAGAAAGAATCATTATAGAAATAACACCCGAGGGATATGTTCCCAGAAAAACAACCGTTATAAAAGGAGGAACGGTTGTTTTTAAAAATAATGATAAAAAAAGACATTGGCCGGCCAGTGATTTTCATCCTACTCACACGCTCTACCCAGAAAAATCCGAGGGTGACTGTCTTGGAAGTTCTTTTGATGCCTGCGGGGCGATTCAAGCCAATGAAACCTGGGAATTCACTTTTAATGTAACCGGGTCATAGAGATACCACGACCATCTCTTCCCTTCCCTGGGTGGAATCATCCATGTAAAAGAAGGCAGTAAAAGGTATTCCATATTACCGCTGGAAGCAAATATTACATTGAGCGAGCAAAATTTTTTCTGGACA
>JADFMT010000009.1 GCA_022563755.1 Patescibacteria group bacterium
AGTATTTTTTATAGGAGGGTTGTCAAGATTAACATCACAGATGATGGAAATCTAGTCAGGAATCAAGTTTGAAATTACTTTCTCCGAACAGGATTTATTTCAAAAGTTTTATGGTCTTTTTCAAATTTAACACGGAAATTATCGAAGAAATCTTTTTGACCTAAAAGAAATGCAAAGGCATTTGTTTTCATAAAGAAAACTGTCATTTCTATTTCGTCTAAATGCTCAATTTTTACTTTAACTTTTCCTGGATACGCTAACTCTGTCTGTTTTGTTCCAAGAACGCCGTATGTAGGAACGGCTTTGTTTTTATCTAGAGAAGCACCCAAGATTTCTGCATATTCTATTGGAGCTATGCAATATAGTGCCCCAGAATCAACTAGAGCATAAACCTTACGTCTATTTTTCGAACCTGAAATAGTAGTTAAAACAAGAGGAGACCAAAACAATTTCCCTTTAACAGTTGGGTCAAGTCCGGCGGGTTTATATTCGTACTTCACGAAAAAGAGGGAATGAATAACTTATTAGACGGGGGAACTTTAAAAAAGATAGCCTCATGTAGTTGCTTGCTATCAAGTTTTGATTCTGTTTCTTTAAGCGTTTTTCCACTTGAGAGGACTCTTTTTTCGTCTTCCGACAAAGCAACCCATTGATCCTCATAAGATTTGAGAATCCTACTTAAATCGGGAGCTTTTACAATTCTTTCTTTTGTTTTAGTCATGGGCCGAGTCTAACTTAACTATACTTTGGCTAGAGTAAGATATCTAACAACTTGTGTGGATAAATCACGCTAGCAAAAATGGAGTTTCTTGTCAATGGGGCTTATTCTAACTTCCTTCCTCCCCTATCCACCGCTCAACTACTCTTTCCCGACATTATTTAATGTCCAGAAAATCTAGTTACGTCGTATTACTACGGCTTAATCCTTTCGAGAACTTTCAAAATCGGCTCTCCAACAAATTCTGTCATAATCCGTAACGTAAAATCCCACGTAGCGAGTACAGGGCCTGCCAACCACTTCTCCCAAGCCAAACGAAGAAAATTAAAAACAAAGGAAAAATTCTCTTTTAGTGTTTTATTTTGCAAGAGAGAAGAGAGGGATACACCCAGAAGGCTGAGAATCACGAGAAGTAAAACAAAAATAACAATGAACTGAACGAATCCTTGATGGGCCATGTCCCTTTATTATACCAACAAGCTCACAAATAGGACAGCGGGTTTAAATAAGCGCTGTACGGCGCAACAGGCAAACGCATCAAGGTACCGCATATTTTGCTTCGGATTGTACTAATTCGAACTCCCTGGGTAGCAAAAACAGCAAAATGCAGATGCGGCCCGGTCGTATACCCTGTATTGCCGCTGTAGCCAATGGTCTCCCCCTTTTTAACTGATGCGCCGGAGGCAACCTTAATAAACGATAAATGCGAATAAAGCGTGGATAAATTATTGCCGTGATCAATAAGTATCCATTTGCCATACGAAACTTTGTAACAGGTTTTATCCGTATTACCGATGGCCGATACCTTGCCTGCAAGCGCCGTCTTAATCGGTGTCCCAAAAGATGCTCTGAGATCAATACCGTTATGCCCCTTACCGTTATATATCTGCGGATTTCGGGTAGAAAATCTGGTGTTTCCAAAATATTGGGTTATCTTCACTTTATCCAAGGGCCAAGCAAGAACACCGCTTCCGGTTTTTGGCAAAGAGTCAGGATCAATCGTAATACGCAATTCTTCCTCAATTTTGCGAATTTCTGCCTCAAGTGCATCTTTTTTGGCAAGTCGCTCGGATAAAAGTTTTTTATACTGCGTCTCTTTATTTTTTGTTACGCTAAGCAGAATCTTTTTCTGTCTTCGGGCGCCCTCTTCAATAACTTTGCGATCGGCGAGTTCTTCTCTAAGGTAAATGAGCCGCTTCTTTTGTCTTCCTTTTTCTTTTTTTTCTGTCGTTAAAGTCTTTTTCACCTCACGTAGATCAGAAAGCTTAAGATCAATTCCGGCTCCTAAATTTTCAATATATTCAAGATCACTAAAAAAACTTGAAAAAGTAGGATAAGCCAACAGAATTTCAAGTAACGTTTTCGACTGTGTTTCGTTGAAATTGCGAATCAACTCAGCCAATGCGCGTTTCAAAACTTCCGTTGCATCTTCTTTATCTCCGATCTCCTCACCCAGCTTCTCTAAAGCTAATTCTGCAGCCTCGATGCGCCTTCGAGTTAAGCGAATATCTCCTGAAAGCTTTGAAACCGTAGCAGAGATCCGCTTAATCTGATTACCAAGCGTATTGGCTTCTTTTTCGGTTCTTTCAATCTCGTTTAGATAACCTGTAATCTCACGCTCAATCTCGGCAATTTGGTTATTTTTTTTTGTTATCCGGCTTTTTAAATCATTAATCTCCTCCCCCGCAGCCACAAAAGGCAGTAAAATCCCCATAAGTAAAAAAATGATGATGGCAGTTCGTTTTAACATCACTGCAAGATAAGCTTTATTGCTTTTCCGACCCGGGAGATGGTCTCAGATTTACCAAGAATATCTGCAATCTCAAATGGTCCGGGAGAGGCTTCACGTCCGCTCAATGAAACCCGCAGCGGCCACAAGACCTCTCCTCGTCCCTCTCTATCAGCATAGGACGTTACTTTTTTTTCAATAACATTTCTCCCCCACTCCTTTTCAGTGATCTCGGAGAGAATATGGGCAAGAGACTCTAAATGTCGCACGATATTTTCGGGAGTTTGCTTTTGCTTCCAGAAAAGAAGTTCTCGAGAATAGTATGGTTCTTCAAAAAAATATAAGGCTTTCTCCCCTATTTCCTTTAGGGTCGTGAGACGCTCTTTTTCTAGTTCGACAATTTTTTTCCATTTTTCAGGTTCTTTTTCTATCGCCGAGGACCACCGATAAACATAGGGACGGAGTTTTTCGCTAAGATCTTCTAAGCTCATTTTTTTAATGTACTGGCGGTTCATCCAACTAAGTTTCTCAATATTAAAGACCGCACCCCCTTTCTGCACCCGTTTTAGTGAAAACTGTTCTATCATCTCTTTCATCGTAAAAATTTCTTCCTCCCCTACGGGGTGCCAACCGAGCAAAATCATAAAGTTCACCATTGCTTCAGCCAAATACCCCATTTTCTTATATTCCAGGACGGATGTAGCGCCGTGGCGTTTTGAGAGCTTGGAGCGATCCGGTGCTAAGATAAGCGGGAGATGTGCAAAAGCGGGACGCGCAAACCCCAAGGCACTCTGAATCAGTATTTGCTTTGCGGTATTGGGCATCAAATCCTCTCCCCGAATCACGTGGGAAATGTTCATCAATGCATCATCAACCACCACTGCAAAGTTATAGAGAGGTGAACGTATGTCTTTTGCAACCGAGAAATCACCTAAAAGCTCTCCCTTTGTGCGAACCTCACCTCGAATCAAATCATTAAAAACAATGTCATTTGCGACTTCGTTTTTAAAACGAAGTATCCCCTTCTCTGGCTGTGCGTCAAGATGCTCATCGCGAAATTGACAGACATGGCGCGGCGGTTCTTTTTTCTTCATTTGGTGGATACGTTCTTTAACAAGGTCTTTTTCAGAATGCGGACACCAAAAAACATTTCCCCTCTCCAGTAATCTTTTGAGATGTTCCTCATAGATATCGAGTCGATCGGATTGCCGATAAAATTCATCCCAGCCCATCCCCAGCCACTCAAGCGCATTTTTAATATCCTCTTCAAAGACAGAATCGGAGCGTTCGGCGTCTGTGTCTTCAATACGCAAAATAAACTCGCCTTGGTTTTTTTGCGCAAAAATATAGTTAAAAAGAGCAGAGCGTGCCGTGCCGATATGCAAAGGGCCCGTGGGTGCCGGGGCAATACGTGTACGGATTTTTTCCTTTACCTGTCCAGTCATGACGCATGTTCAAGGGCTAAGGTAATAATTTCCCTTGCAATTTTCTCTGCCCCGTCTACCTTTGCAAATCTACTTGCTGCCGTCCTCATCCGCTCTTGGCGCGCGGTATCGGAAAGTATTTTTTTAATTTCTGCCAGTAGAATGTGAGGGGTTAAATTAACCTCCTCAATTACATTTGCCGCGCCCGTGCGCGCATAGGCATACGCATTTTTTCGTTGGTGGTCTTGGGCGGCACCTGCAAGCGGTATTAAAATCGCTGGCTTGCCCCACGCAGCAATCTCAAAAATCGCACCCCCCCCTGCGCGCGAAACAATTAAAATTGCAAGACATGAAGCATTGCGCAGTTCATCCTCACCCAATGTTCCAAAAAGGCGATAACGATCTTTTAATTCACTTTTCTCTAATATCACCGAGGATTGCTTTTTGATGCTATCTAAATTTTTTTCTCCGCATTGATGAATAATACGCGCTTCTTTGATAAGCTCAGGAAGAATACTGGAAACCGCGTTATTAATAATCTCAGAACCTTGAGAGCCTCCAAGAATCAAAAGCACCGGTGCTCCATCGTAGCCAAAAATAAGTTTGGCTTCCTCTGTATTCCCACCTAAAATACGTGGGCGGATTGGACTACCCACCAAGGCAGTCTTACCCTCCGGGAAATAACTGATCGCTTCTGGAAATGAGATGGCAATGCTGCGCGCAAACTTTCCTGCCCATCGGTTTACTCTTCCGGGCACCGTGTCTGACTCGTGGATGATGACGGGAATGCGGAAAAAGCGAGACGCTACAAGCGCTGGAAAACTAGCATATCCTCCTTTTGCAAAAATCACATCGGGTATATCAAAAAAAATATTAAAAATGGCGTGACCAACGCCCCATAAAGTTTTAAAAATGTCCGTAAAATTTCTAAAAGAAAAATATCGTCTTACCTTTCCAGTAGACACCTTTTTAAAGCGAATCCCCTCTTGACGCAAAAGATCTGCGTCAAAGGGGTCATCGGAAAAATACGTCAACTCCATTTCGAAAATACGCTCACGCTCTGCAATTTTTTTCAAAGCGCGGCTTACGGACAGGATAGGATAAAAATGGCCACCGGTTCCTCCTCCGGTAAGTAAAATTTTCATGCCAAATTTATACGAACGCTAGTGAGTAAATAAATTTGAGTACCCAGAACATAAATTTTATCAAAATTTATGTGCTGGGTAAAGGTTTAGCTACCAAATTTCGTTCGCCTGATGGCTCCGAAATTTTGGCTAATTCGCTTTATACTTTGAAATATTTAATAAAATTCCCATGCCGGTAAGTGTAACCACCAACGAAGACCCTCCTTGACTAATAAATGGCATCGTCAGTCCGGTAAGCGGCAAAATCCCAATTAACGCTCCCATATTAACAAACGCTTGTAACGTTATTAGTATAACAATTCCCGATCCTAAGAGTCTAGCAAATAAATCCGGGGTGCGCCTGAGAATGATAAAAACGCGCCATAAAAAAACAAGAAAAAGCCCAAGTAATAAAGACGTACCAAAAAATCCGAACTCCTCTCCAATAACCGCAAAGATCGCATCCCCTGCGGGCTCTGGAAGATAATCAAATTTTTGGATACTTTGTCCAAAACCTTTGCCAAAAATCCCACCCGAGCCAAATGCAATCGCGGCTTGATGAAGTTGGTATCCAGCTCCTTGAAGATCAAATGAGGGATTGACAAAAACCACCAAACGCTCCACGGTATAAGGCCTCAAATAAAGGGTGGCTAAAAAAAGAATAAAAAGTAGGATTCCCATCGAAGTGAAGTAGCGCACTTTCCCTCCACCAATAAAAAAGAGGATCATACCCGAAGCCATGATCACCCCTAGAGTCCCGATATCTGGTTGCATAATAAAAAGTGCCCCCACTCCTAAAATGACGATCGCCATCGGGAGAATACCGAAAGATAAAGAGTTTATCTCTCGTCCCCGAGAAGCGAGCAAAGCTGCAAGATAAATGATAAAACTCAATTTCAGAAATTCAGCGGGCTGCAGGAAAAACGGACCAACACTAATCCATCGCGCCGCTCCCCCCGAGCTAAACCCAATTCCAGGTACAAATACCAGAAGCGTTACTGCAAAACTCATCAAAAATATCCAAAATGCTGCACGATGCCAGAAACGATATGGAATCCTATCTGCAATAAACAAAAAAATGAGACCGATCCCGAATCCGATAATCACCTGACGAAATACGACGGCTGCCGGTGATGTATCTGCTCCCAAGAGCCCCAGTGAGGCAGATGCCAATATCAATATCCCCGCCACCAAAAAAATAATGGTGAGATAAAAAAGAACGGGATCTCGAGACCGTGTCATTTTCTCATTTTAACATACTGAAAAAGCAGTTTACGTTTCTTATCCCACGTCCCAAAAGCCTTAATTTCATTACGGTGATTTTTTTATTCTTAAAAAGATTCACGCTTTTTTGACAACGCGGCCCGGGGATTGGTTTGTGAACTCCCCGGCGCTTATGACAGCTGTACCATTTACGAAAACCCACTCTATCCCTTCGCTAAAGCGGCGCGGCGTTTGGTAATCGGCCGTATCGCGAATACGTTCTGGATCAAAAATGACAACATCTGCAAATGCACCTTTCTTAATCACCCCGCGTTTTTCGAGTCCGAGTATTTCTGCGGGAAGTCCGGTCATTTTATGGATGGCGTTTTCCCACGATAAAACTTCTCTTTCTTTAACCATCCAATTGAAAATCCGAGGATAGGTCCCGAATGATCGAGGATGCGGGAGGTCGGTTGCGCTCTCCTGGATCCCTTGTCCCACACCGTCCGAAGAGATTGCTGAGTACATTTTACCGAGTACCTCAATCACATTATCATACGAGATGGTTTCATTAAAAATGGACACCTGAAGATCATTAGTTAACAAAAGCTCTATCATCGTATCTTCTGGAGTAAGCCCTGAATTCTCCGAAAGTTGCAAAATACTTCTTCCAACCGCACCGGTGTCATGGAGCGTAGAGGCAACAATAATCTTGTCATAGTGAAGTGTCAAGGTTTTGAAAGCCTCTGTAATCTGCATACGCTTTTCACTGTCGTTTAAGCGTTCGAGAATCGCTCGCTTCCCTCCCTCGCGCGCCCAATTGGGTAGTAAAAGATATAAATTCGACCCAGTACGATCGTAAGGAAAAACATCCACTGTTAGCCCGACGCCTTGATTTCGTGCATTCTCGATCATCTCTAAAACTTTTTTTTGCAGCGGCCAGGATTTCTTTCCCAATACTTTAAAATGAGAAATGTGATTTCTTGCCCCGGTCGTGCGAGCAAGACTCACGATTCGCGACAAGGAAGAAACAATCTCTCGACCTTCGTCTTGTAAATGATGGGTAGATATCACGTCAAATTCTTTTACAAGGTTAAAAAGTTCTCTTAATTCTTCCTCTACAACACTTAGGGCATGACTTCTTCCTAAACTAAAGGAAAGACCGAGCGCGCCAGCCTCAAAACTGGAGCGCAGCAAAAAAATCATTTGGTTTATATTCTCTCTACTTGCAGGCTTGGTAATATCCATACCGACCGCACGTCTTAAGGTTCCATGTCCCACCAAAGTTGCAACGTTGAGCGTAAGGGTGTGTTTTTCAAGCTCGGCGAAAAATTCCTCCATTTTCTGCCAATTGATATTGATACGAGAGATATCAATCCATTTTTGAATACCTTCAATATCTCGCGCATTTACCAGGGGAGCAAGTGAAGAGCCACAATTTCCACCAACGATCGTCGTTACTCCTTGCGTAATCAGACTGTCCTGACGAGGAAGATCGAAAAGCGTCCAGTGGGTATCGGAGTGATTCGTAAGATCAATAAAGCCCGGCGTGACGTAAAGATTATTTGCGTCGATGGTTGTCAGCGCGCCGTCCTTACTAAGATCCCCCAGGGCGCTTACAACATCGCCTTCAATCCCGATATCCGTACGTTCCGGTCTAGAGCCCGTACCGTCGAAGACGAGACCATTTCGGATAAGAAGAGAATACGTGGGCATAATAATGGACCTATAGGATTATAAAAGACGATATGATAAGTATCATCACACCGCCAGTAGCTATAAAGAGACAAGAAAGCCATCGACCCGGCTCTAGGTGGATTTTTAAGAACTCTTCTGTAAGTAAAACTGCCCCCAAAATGGTTGCTCCCTTCCATGCCGCAACGCCTACGAGGACCGAGGCAACATATCCCAAAACTAAAAGTTCAAAATACCACGCAAAAACAGAGCCTAAAAAAACTGCCGCTGCAAATACCAGAGCCCAGGGAGCAAAGAATAAACCGAGTAATAATCCCGTAAGCGACAAAGCCCGAAACAAAATTGCGGTAACTCGTTTTCTATTCCAAAACATAAACCGTATGCAGGCGGTTAAGATTAAAAGGCTGTCGAACCCTTATCTTTTTTGTAGGAGAGCTGGCCTCCCCGGTAACCGCTTCAACTAGTCCAATAAGGTAGGCGGGCTCGCTCCCCGAAAATACTCGCTCCCCGATCTGAACAGGAAAATCACGGGGAAGCGTTACTAGAAACTCACTATTCCCTTGTCCACTTGCTCGAACCGAAATTTGCGCGCGCTCTAAAAATACATCCTGCTCCTGTCCGTAGCTTGAGAAAAGAACGACTCGACTGGTACTCTCAAAAACTTCATCAACTTGACCCAAAAGAATATCCTCATATGCAAGTACTCGCCTTCCCACTTTCAGGCCATCTTTCTTTCCTTTATCAATAATTACCTGATCATAGGGGGTTGCAGGCGGCCGAAAAAGAATCCCTGCTCTCCTGCCTCCTGTTAGAACGCCCTGAGGACGACTAACTGAGAACTCCAAATTTGCAATTTTTGCCTTGAGTTTTTCGTTTTCTTTTTTTAGGTTTGTATTTTCTTCCAAAATATCTTTGGGTTTATTGAATATCGGGTAGAAGCGGTAACTTACGGGTAACCCTAAACTGGACTCGAGCACATAAAGCTTAGAGAAAAGAAAGGAAGCGACGTGCCGCTCCAAGGGTCTTGCAAGAAAAAACAATACAGCCACAAAGATTCCGAAAACTCCTGCGATGATTATTCTTTTATTTCTGACCCTGATCATCGTTATTGCGGAGAAACTTCTTCTTCACGCTCCATCAAAACTCCGCGAAAATCTTTTAAATTTTCTAAAATGATTCCGCAGCCCCGAACAACCGCCGTCATCGGATCTTCAGCAATCCGTGTAGGGATTTTTGTCTCTTGTTCAATTAACGTATCGATTTTGCGTAAATAACTGCCGCCTCCGACCATAGTAATGCCACGGTGCATAATGTCGGAAACGAGCTCTGGAGGAGTGGATTCAATGACGGTCTTGACCCCCTCCACAATAGTGTGAATCGACTTTGACATGGCCTCTCTCGCGTCCGAATCGGTCATCATCACCTCTCGTGGAAGACCAGTTACCAAATCCCGACCTCGCACCGCACTCTCAAGCGACTCCTCCAGCTTAAGAGCAGAACCAATTGCGATTTTAAGGTCCTCTGCGGTTTTCTCACCCAAAAGAAGCTTAAACTCATCGCGTGCATAATTGATAATATCGTTATTTAATCGATCCCCTGCGACCTTAAGATTCACCGAGGAAACAATTCCTCCCATAGAAATAACGGCAATGTCAGTCGTCCCCCCGCCCAGATCGATAATCATATTGCCTACGGGTTCGGTGATCGGCATCCGCACGCCAATGGAAGCTGCCATGGGCTCTTCCACCAAAAAAACCTCTCGGGCACCAGAGCTTTTCGCCGCATCCCGAACTGCACGACGCTCCACCTCAGTAATTCCAGAAGGGACATCAATAACAATCCGGGGCCGGGAAAACAAAGAAATGCGCGGACGATTCATCTTTTTAATAAAATAGGAAAGCATCTCCTGGGTAATCTCAAAGTCTGAAATGACTCCCTCAATGAGTGGCCGGATGATCGTAATATGACCCGGCGTGCGGCCAACCATCTGCTTTGCGGCATGCCCGATCGCAACCACCTGTCCAGTCTTTTGATTGAGCGCAACCACCGATGGTTCATTGGTAATAATCCCGTGGTCACGAACATAAACTAGGATATTGGCTGTCCCTAAGTCAATTCCGATATCGGGCGAAAATAAACTAAATACTTTCCTAGACATAGTCAATGGCTTTTTGGATAGTTATTAGACGAACATTTTTTTCACCTCTCGCTTTTAGCTCAACCTTTTTTGCCGCGGCGGTTTTTGCGCTTACAACAATCCGCAACGGAATGCCAAAAAGATCGCTATCTGCAAACTTCTCTCCCGGGCTCGTCCCCTTACGATCATCATATAAGACATTAACGTCTCTTTTCAAAAGCGTACCATAAATCTGGCTGGCTTGAGCGCGTGCTCCTGCAAGCTCAATCAAGTGGACTTGAAAGGGACTTACGGCGGGTGTCCACAGGACGCCCGCGCTGTCATGACTCAACTCTACAAGTGCCCCCATAACCCTAGAGGACCCGAGACCGTATGATCCCATAACAACAAAATTTTTTGCACCAGATTTATCCTTATAGCTAAGATCGATCGGTTTTGAAAATCGTGTTCCAAGTTTAAAAATGTTGCCTACCTCAATGCCGCTTTCTTTGCGAATAGTCCCCTTCTTGCATAACGGACAAGATTCTCCTTCATGAACTTTTGCAATCTCTTTATTTTGTGCAAAATCACAGCCAGAGCAATAAAAAATCGTATCCTCGCCAGCAGGAGTGAGCACCTGGAATTCGTGCGTGTATTCGCTTGTGAAATCGCCGCCGGATGCTTCCACTACTTTTACCGGAAGCCCGAGTCGCTTAAAGATTTTTTTATATACGCGCGCCACTTTTAAGTAGTAAGAATCCAAATCCTTGTCGTCTGCATGAAAACTATAAAGGTCTTTCATGATAAATTCCTTTCCGCGAACCAGGCCAAAGCGCGCCCGGGGTTCATCGCGAAACTTGGTCTGAATCTGGTAGAGCGCGACTGGAAGATCACGCCAGGAAGAGATAACCTTTTTCAAAATGGGCGTTAAAACCTCTTCGTGTGTAAAACCCAGTCCGTATTCCTGACCGGATGAATCATTTACTTTATAGAGTATGTCGGTATTCCACCTGCTGGTCACCTCCCAGTATTTTTTAGAGATCAGTGCGGGCATAAAAAGTTCGGAGGCGCCCATGCGGTTCAGCTCTTCACGGATAATACCATGAATATTCTCAAGAACCCTCAAGCCCAGCGGTAAATAGGTGTAAACGCCCGCTGAATTTTTGTCTATAAAACCGCCTCTAAGCAACAAACGCGCATTTGCACTCTCTTCATCTTTGGGGAATTCACGAAGGGTTTTTATAAAAAATTGCGATTGCTTCATTAAAGTCGTAACTTAACGTCGTAATACGTAATGATGATCATCAGTAGTATTAAAATAGCAAACCCAAGGACATGTGCAAAATTGCTCACTTTTTGATTTATTGCGCGGCCTCTGACGCCTTCAATCGCTAAAAAAAGCAGTCGTCCCCCGTCGAGTGCTGGAAACGGAATTAAATTAATGAGCGCTAGATTAACCGACAAAATCGCCACCAAAATGATTAAAAAAGAGGGTCCAAACTGAATAGAACTTCCTACAATGGAAAAAATCCCAACCGGCCCTGAGATCAATCCTCTAACTGAATCGCCGGAGAAGAGCATCGTCACAAGCGTTGCCAGTCCTCGAATCGTTCCTGCAAACGTTGCAATGGTCATCTCAAGCCCAGACCACGGTGCCCGGTACCAAGGCTCTTGAAGAATACCGATATTAGCCATTGCAATTCCTAAAATTCCTCGGCCCGGTTCCTCAGTACCGGGGAGAAGAACGCTGAGGGCAAGCGCACGGCCGTCCCGCAACACTTCTATATTAACCGTCTCGGCCTGATGCGATTTTGTAAAATCCTGGATATCGCGAATGGCTGTGGGACGCAGGACGTCTCCGGTTGCCCGAAACTCTACAAGAATATCACCGATCTCGAGTCCCGCTTGCTTTGCAACAGATCCCGGCATCACATTAACAATGGTGATACGGGGATCGCGTACACGCGCGCCTAACAAGGGATCGCTTGCGTCCACGGGCATCCCAATGCCAATAACAACAGAAAATAATAAAAACGCTAAGATAAGATTAAAAAATACACCGGCTACCAATATGGAGACACGCTGCGAAATACTGCGAGATGCAAAACTTCTGGGATCGTTTGAAAAAGAACTATCCTCGCCAAAGATTTTTACAAATCCGCCAAAAGGCAGCAGGTTAAACGAATAGAGCGTCTCCCCCTTTTTAATTCCAAAAAGGCGCGGTGGGAATCCAAATCCGAATTCTTCTACTTTTACCCCGTGCTTGCGTGCGGCTAAAAAATGCCCCAGCTCATGGACTAAAACCAAAAGTGCGATAATAGCAAAGAAAACAATAAACGTGATGAACATCTATTCATCCTATCAAATTTCGGGGTCCTAATCAAACGGCTCCGACGTATGTCGGAGCCTATGATTTTTAAAGCTTGGATTTGTGTGATTATTTTTCTGTTATGGTTACGGATTTTGCAAAGAGCGCTCCGATCTTCTCTCGCAATTTTCCTGAACACGGTGGCAATGGATCGCAGGCAATGAAATAAAAGAATCCTAGAAGAGAAAGGGCAAAAACCAAAAAACGCACATCAAAAATATTCCCGAATCTGAATATCAAAACCGTTTCTATGAGACAATAAAATAACACCGCAATAAGAGTGAAGAGACGAATAATCTTATATATTATTCCATTTTTTATAGGATTTGCGACTTTTTCAGAAAGACGCTTAAATGCATTTTGCTCTCTTTCTGGAATAATCCAAAACACATTTAGCAGATATACTGCACCCAAAAAGCCATAAAAAGTCGCGTGGGCTACATGATTTTCCAGAAAAAATTCAACCGCATAAGAAGTAAAAAAACCGAATAGGAAAACCGCCATGACTTGAGCAAGAAAATAGTTTGTTTTGCCGGTCCACTTCTGAAACCAGCGACAAAACTTTTCTGTTTTTTCAATCACCCAATCATCAAGTCTCAAGAAAATACCCATAGCATCCTCCTGTATGGAAATGTGTAAATGAGCGCTTCTCTTATCTAAGGGGATTATAACAAGAAAGAGTCGAGTTGTCAATTACTCTGCTTTTGGTTCTTCTGTGGGCTTCTCTTCTGCCTCGGCTTTTTTCCCTTCGTCCGCCTCTGGCGGAGTCGAGACCCCGACCTTCCCGACAGAATCGTCTGGGAGCGTCGAGGCTGGCTTCTTAATTTTCGAAGATGGAGAAACGTTCATTTTGGGTCCTTGAATAATGTTTTTGCTTACTAAAAAATTATGAACAGTCCCGGATGGCTGGGCACCCACGGAAAGCCAATGGCGAATTCGCTCTTCATTTAATTGAAGTTTTTTTTGGCGCGGGTTGTAGGATCCCACCATCTCTACATATCGCCCGGCACGTGCCGCTTTTCTTTTATCGGTAACAATGACCCGAAAGTTCGGATCATTTTTTCGCCCCACCCGCTGTAATCGAATCATTAACATTGATCTAATCTATACCATAAATAGACCTGCGTCAATTGCTGGCAAAATCTTTCGCTTCGGAAAATTTAAGAGAGAGAAGCCGCGATACCCCATCCGAGCCAACCGTAACACCGTAAAGAACATCTGTCTGTTTCATGGTTTCGCGATTATGCGTGATCGTAATGATCTGCGTAGTGTGCGAAAGTTTTTTTAAGAGCTCGGCGTAGCGACGCGAGTTTGCCTCGTCAAGCGCTGAGTCGGTTTCATCGAGCACTAAAAACGGAGGTGGTTTGACCGTTGCCATTGCAAATAAAAACGCAATGGAGGTGAGGGCGCGCTCGCCGCCCGAGAGCATATCAAGACCCTTTATTTTTTTCCACGGCATCCGAACATCAATTTCAACCCCACTTTCTTTTACAGAAACTTCGGCGGATAAATCCTCATCCTTATTCCGCCGCCCCCGAAGGCCACCTCGACTAACTGCATAAAGCCGCGCATACCCTCCTCCAAACATCGCCTCAAAAAATCGCTGGAATTCTTTTGTAATTTTCTCAAGCCCCTTGGTAAAATCATTTTCTATTTTTTTTGCAAGCTCCCGCGATATCTCGCGTAACCCTTTTGCGCTTTTTGCTAAATCCGCAAGCTCACGCTCAAAAAAAAGATCTCGCTCTCGTAACTCTTCGTGTTCTTTCAATACGTCAAAATCCACCCCGCCTGCTTCCTCCAGACGAAATTTAAGATGATCAATTGCACGGCGCATTTTTTCGCGCTCCCTCTCACTGATCGGATCCGGTGTTGCACTGGGTATCTCACTCGTCTCGATATAATGCCCTGCCTCATTAAATTCACGCTGGAATTCCTCTCGCCTGAGCCGAAGTTTTTCTTCCTGTAGCACAAAGTCTCGTAGAATCTCTTTATACCCACTTAATTTCGATTCCGAGTGCATCACTTCATCTTCCAGGCGGCGTTTTTGTGATTCTTTTTCATAAAAAGAGGAACGATGAGTATCGTGCCTCAAAACGAGTATTTTTTCTTTTTTATTCACCTCACCCAATGCCGCCTCCAATTCCTGACGGCGTTTTGCAAGCTCAGGAGCCGGGAATCCAGAGTCCTCGGCGTGAGAACCGGTGAGACGGTTAAAAAAGTCGCCAAGACGACTCAATGCTTCCTGAACAATACCGTGAACTTCGTCAATGTTATCGGTCTCAAGGGCCAAAGAAAGAGTATCTTCTGTTTGAATAAACATATTCTCTACTTCCTCACGTGGAATCGTGTCCTCCTCACTCATTCCTTTAGTGCTTGCGGCCTCAAATATTCCTTCCAAGCGGCCCAATTCCCGTTCCATGCCGGCGCGTTTTTCCCGGATGCTGGCCAATTCTTTCTCAAGTTCGATCAACTCCTTTGGTTGAGAGTTTCGGTCCCTTAAGTCATGTAGCTCGCGGCGAAGCTCGGCTAATTTTTTTTCAAGATCCTGCGCCTCTTTGTGTGGGACAGATTTTTGAGCGTCCAGTTCTTTTTCTTCTCCTTTGAGCGTTAAACGCATCCTTGCCAGGTATTCCTTCAAGGTCTCTTTCAGTTCGGCTTTAATCTCCGATGTTTTTTTAAATTTTTCACAAAGTCGCTCCAGGTGCTGGAGGTGAGGCTGGATTTCTTTGCGTAGTGCCTGAGCGTGACGCATATTTTCTTCGGTCTTTACCAATTTTTTCTCGGCATCCTGACGCTTATACTGATAAATTTTAAGTCCCAAAGCGTCCTCAATCATGTCTTGACGCTGACTGGACGAGACATACAAAATCCGATCCGACTCCCCTTGGCTAATAATGTGTGGGTGTGAAACCCCTAATCCCACATGGCTCAAAAGCTCAACCATTTCCTTGAGGCGAACTTCAGAGCCATTTACCAGATACTCACCCTGGCCATCGCGATAGACTCTACGGCCAATAGTTACTTCATTGAAATCCAGCGGAAACTGCTTTTTGGAATTATCAAAAACCAAATACACCGATGCTTTTGAAAGCCGAGGTGAGGTATGTGACCCGCTAAAAATTAAATCTTCTCCCTTCTTTCCGCGAAGGCTTTTGAGCGACTGCTCTCCCAAGACCCATCGGATCGCCTCTGCAATATTTGATTTCCCAGACCCATTCGGACCCACAATGGCTGTAATAAACGGGGAAAACTCAAAACGGCACGGCTTTGCAAACGACTTAAATCCTGAAATCTCAAGTTTTTTTAATTGCGGCTTCATTATGACCAGTCTTTTCGGGCGAGTGCGGCTTCAGCCGCACTCTGCTGGGCTATTTGCTTGGAAGGACCCTCTCCTTCACCGGCTAGCTCCTCTCCTAGATACACTCCTAAGATGAAATGTCGGTCGTGATCCGGCCCCCATTCTTTAAGCACCTGGTACGTGGGAGTGATACCAAAAACCTCCTGTGCTTTTTCTTGAAAAAGGCTTTTTGGGTCACGAAACAATTTTTTCTCAAGCACTTCCTGAGTCCTATACAGGAGAAATCTCTCAATTATCTTTTGGGCCGCTCCATATCCCCCATCCAGATAGATCGCACCCACCAAAGCCTCGAATGCATCTGCTAAAATATATGCGCGCGCTCTTCCCGTATCCCGAGCTTCCCCTCGCGAGAGTAAAATAAAATTATTAATATCCATCTCCCCGGCAACGCTCGCGAGCATCGTGGCATTTACGAGTGCGGCTCGCAAATTCGTAAGTTCCCCTTCGGGTTTTTTTGGAAATTTTTTAAAAAGAAATTCCGTTGCTACGAGCTCGAGTACGGCATCCCCCAAAAATTCCAAGCGCTCGTTGTGTGAAAACGGCCATGAAGAATTCTCATTAAGATAGGAACGATGGGTAAGAGCCTCTTTTAGTAAATCCTTATTCGAGAAGCGGGCCTTAATTTTTTTTTCAAACTGAGAAAGGTCTTTCATGATCTCTTTAATTGATCATGGGCTTTTTTAAAAAGTGACCGGATGTCGTCATACATTTTAAGCTCATCAAGCTCGTCCGACTTAAACCATCGAGCGTCATCCAGTCCTCCTCCTCGACGCAATTTTAATTCTTTATCCGGGGTTTCGGCAAGAAAATAAGTAACCCGTCTCAATATTGGGCCTTTTTGGGGATCGGAGGCAATATATTCGTTGACCCCAATTTCGTCTGCAAGTTCAATGTGTTTAATTCCAAGTTCCTCCTTAAGTTTTTTAATCGTGCCAGCTCCTACGTCCTTTCCTTCCTCCAAATGGCCCTTCGAAAGCGTCCAGTAACCAAAGACATCGTGCACAAATGCAAACCATATCTCCCTTCCTTCTCGCCGATACACTACCGCACCCCCCAGTTCTTCTTTAGGAAGCTTTGAGGGGTCGGTAATTTTCTTTTTTTTGCCATCTTCATCTTTTCCCGGCTCCCCGATTTCGCGATAGACCGTTCCCAAAACTCCATTTACAAAGCGACCGGAAGAATCGCCGCCAAAACTTTTTGCAAGCTCAATTGCTTCGTTAATCGCAACTTTTGGCGGAACTTCTTTTGAGTCTCCAAAAAGAAGTTCATAAAGTCCGATACGCAGCACATTGCGATCCACCAGTGCAATTTGGTCAATCGGCCATTCTGGTGCGGCTTTCTCGATAATGTTATCGATCTTTTCTATTTTTTTTAAAACCCCCGTAATCAGACGCTTCGTAAAACCGTCATCCTCCAAACCTTGGGCAAATTCTTTCAGGTTACGTTTGAAAACAGCCTCGACTTTTGAATTATCACGGCCGGAAAAGTCCCATTCAAAAAGGCTTTGCATCGCAATACTACGAGATAGATGACGATTCGCCATACAAATATGTCAATATCTAAAAAATTTCCCGCTAAAATAAACTCTATTGCCGCGATAGTTCGGCGGCATCTAAGGGTTTTTCGCCTTTCTCCTCTGCCTTCTTGTAGACAAGCTCCTTTTCTTTTTTCTTGCGCTCTTTTTTATTCAACTTCGCAAACACATTAATTATTTCTCGACCCTTATAGGTCCCGCAGTTGAGACATACGCGATGCGGAAGTTTCATTTCCTTGCATTTCGCGCAAGAAACCAGAGATTTCGGTTGCAGGGCGTGGTGCGAGCGGCGCCTGCGTGTGTGCGAGCTCGTGTGGCGCATTCGGACAGTCATAATTATAGAGTAAAGAATTTAGTCCCAAAAGTCAATTCAAAAGGCTTTACAAAACGAGCGGCGATGCACATCTGAAAGGCCATGTTTTTTGATGCATTCTCGGTGCAGTTCGGTGCCATATCCCTTATGAATTTCAAACCCGTATAATGGAAATTTCTTGGCCAATCGCACCATCTTTCGGTCACGCACAACTTTTGCAACCACCGAGGCTGCGGCAATGATCGGCACGCGCTCATCCCCTCTAATGATCGTTTTTTGAAAGTATCGATCAGGTGCTTTCAGGCTTCCGTCTAGTAAAATTTCTCCTCGTGGTGCCTTCTTGAGCAAACGGGAAATGCCTTTTTTAATCGCAGAAGAAATTCCATAGCGATCAATGATGGATGGTCCCACGGAGGTTACGTAGTAAAAAATTTCGGTACGTGCAGAAAATTTTCTAAACCACTCCTCACGTGCCTTTGGGCTAAGGCGTTTCGAATCCCGAATACCGGCAAAAAGTCTCCGAGCGCTTTTTTTGGGACACGCGATAATTCCCAGGGTGACGGGTCCTGCTAAAGGTCCCCGGCCTGCCTCGTCAACGCCGATCAGCCACGTACGTCTTTTTTTCATCATAATTTTATGATAAAGTAATCGGTATGACACGCAAATCCAGAAAACGGTTATTTTGGCTTTCGACCGCTCTATTCCTGTTGGTTTCCCCGCCGATTATTCTTTACACCACCGGATGGCGCATAACCGAAGACTTTAAGATTAAGCGCACCGGCGGGCTTTTTGTTGCGGTCCCGGAATCAGGAACGGATGTATATCTAAATGGAAAACTAGAAAAGAAGACTAATTTTTTTCAAAGCGGTGTTTTCATCCAAAATTTAACTCCGGGGATCCATTCGGTTTTAGTTGCAAAAAGCGGTTTTTGGCCGTGGATAAAATCCATGCCGGTTATTGAACAATCTGTCGTTGAAGCGCGAGCTTTGATGGTTCCCCAGAATATCGACGGAGAAACGGTCCTAAAGGGGAGCTATGAAGTCGTCCTTGGTTCTAGCAAACACCCGCTTCTTTTGTTGCAAGAAAAAAAGAAATCTCAATATGTGATCAGTTTTTATCTTCCTACTTCAGATGCGTTTTTAAAAGCATCGAGTGAAAAAACCCGGCGTCTGCTTTCAAACCCAAAGCCGCTCCGGACCGTAAGCTGGAATAAAGAAGGCGGGCTGCTCCTTTTTGATAACCAGACGATTTTGGTTTCATTTGATCTTTCCCGAGGACGCGTACACGCAAAAGCAACCACCAGTGTTCCCGAGGAACTTTTGCCCACCCTTCCGCACCGGATTGCGTTTGACGAACGCGCGAGAGCCCGTGCATGGCACGGTGATTCAAGAGAAATATGGGTAGAGTGGCTACGAGATGGTCCGCTTCCCTACTATTTCAAAGTGAAAAAAGAAATGATCTTCCATACTCGTTCTGAGATAAAAAATATTTCTTTCTATCCTGGCCGAGATGATGTCATTTTGCTTGCCATCGAGAACGGCGTTTTTGCGCTTGAGATTGACGGAAGAGGCACCCGAAACTTCCAGCCGATCTATAAAGGCAAAGATCCTACTTTTGCTCGCCTGGATGACGCCATCTACATCCTTGACCAAGGCGTGCTTTCAAAAATAGAACTATAAAAAGAAAAATGCCACGGGCAGGGTGGCGTTTAGTTAAAACGGATATCCCAATCATTCCAGGTTTCCTCATTTTCGACGCTATAGACGATGCGTTGCATACAACCATGTTCTCGCTCTTCAAGCTCCGAGATCCGGTCTATAATATCCAGGTAATATCCAGGGCCGAGAGCATGCAGCCTCTCTGCTTAATCCTTTTAAGTGTCTCAATGGTCATCGGATATTACCTCCTCCAAAGAATGAAAAGAATTATAAGAAAAACATCTACCCCTCTACCCTATCATTAATGAACGGGGAGCTCAATTTCGCAGGATTTAAATCCTAGTATGCCCTCATCGGGATTTGAACCCGAGTTTCCAGGTTGAGAACCTGACGTCCTAGACCAAACTAGACGATAAGGGCAAATTTTAATTATATTCAAAATCCCTCTTTTTTCAACGGCTCAACACATTGAGCCGTTTAGGGAATCTTCTGCCATTCGGGATCTTGGCGGGTTAAAAGCATTTCTTTGTCCTCGGGATGGGCCATAATTTCCTCCACAATCCGCTCCATGCGCATGGATTGTGAACCCTTTACTAAAATCAGGTCGCCCGGGCCGATCAACTTCTCTAATTTTCTTCCTGCCTCGCCAGACTCTGAAAAACTAAAGAGTTTCTTTCTGCCAAATCCATGCGCTCGCAGCTCCTCGGCTATAAACTTTGAGCGCGGGCCGACGGTAATGACAATATCGGCGATCTCGCGCGCATGGTCTCCGACTTTGCGATGCGCTTGAATTGCAAACCTTCCAAGCTCAAGCATATCACCCAAAACCGCGATCTTTCGCTCGGCTGGAAAATCACGCAGCAGGTCAAGCGCTAAGTGCATAGCATGAGGAGAAGCATTATACGTATCATCCAGAATCCAGGTATCTTTTTCACCCTCAATCAGCTTCAGGCGTCCGACTGGCGACTGGTACTGACTCAAAGCCTCAGCAATCTCAACCAAATTCATCTCATAAATTAATCCTACAGACGCACCCGCAAGTGCGGCATAAACCCCCTGTTTTCCAAACGTATTAAAAACTCTGATGGGTACACTCGCGCCTTTGTAATCCATCTTAAACGTGATTCCTTCGGGCCGGGGACCACGTCCTCTTTTATAAAGCAGCCGATAGTTTGAGGCGCGAAGATCCGCATCCTCGCCAAACCCATACGTAAACACATGGGATTTTGTTAAACTTTTCATGTCGAGCACCGTATCATCATCGCTATTGATCACAGCCCAATCCCGAAATGCAAGTGCCTCAACTAACTTTGCTTTTTCTTTTGCAAGCTCCTCTGGCCCTGCAAAAAATTCAACGTGTACCGGAACCTCACCAATAGCAGTCACGATACCAATATGAGGATTGAGATAATGAAGAAATCTTGAAATGTCTCCGGGGCGATCTGCACCCAGCTCAAGGACAAGTTTTTTTGGATACTCACTCCGCGCCAAAATCATCCGCGCCCCTTTTAGCATATTCTTTAACCATCCCCAGACCGAATACCACGCATTGGACACACCAATAAGCGCCAAGGGAACGCCGAGCTCGCTGTTATAACTTTTTTCACTTTTTCGAACGGAGAATTTTTTCTCAAGTACGGTAAAAATTGCTTCTTTTGCAGACGTTTTGCCTACGCTGCCGGTAACCGCAATAATCTCCGGTTTATATTTTTTTAAAATCAATCGTGCCTCCAACACGAGAATGCTCACAACGATTTTTTTAAATAGTTTTTTTATCATGGAATTCTACCGATCGGGTGCAACCTGATAATAACTTAATAAAAACTCTATTATATCCATAAACGGTCGCGCTAAGGTTCGAGATGCATAGCGCTCCCCTTGGGGACGAACCAAAAAAAGAAAAACCGCGAACTCGGCATCATAAGAGGGAGCATATCCGAAAAAAGAATGCAATAGTCCCGCAGAATATCCCCTGCGGTCTGTGGAAGGAATTTGGGCGGTTCCGGTTTTAGCAGCAATACTATAATGCTCTTTCTTAAGTACTCCTCCGAGCAACGCCTCATCCACCACTCGGGTTAACATTCGGGTAACCTCCTCAGCCGTCTCGCGGCTGACGACTTGCCTCCCGATTTCTGGTTTTGTAACGATATCCGGTGCACCATCTATTATAATTCTATCAATAATAAAGGGCCGAACCAACTTTCCTTGATTCGCGAGCGCTGATACGGCGCGCAAAAACGCAAGTGGGGTTACGGCAATGCCTTGGCCAAACGCTACGGTCGCATAGTCAATCTCATACGAGCTTAGGAGATTTGACAGTTTTCCTAGTACTTCGCCCGGCAATTCAATATCGGTTTTATCCCCTAGTCCAAAATTTTCAAAATAATCTCTAAACTCAGTTTTTCCGACACGACGCATCACAAATACTGCACCCGTATTTAACGATTCACTGAGCACGGTTTGCATATCCACCACGCCCCGACCCTTCCCGTCATAGTTCTCGATGTGCGTTCTACCGACCACCACAAACCCTTGATCAAGATAAGTTGTTTTGTCTGTAATCCTCCCCGTATCCAGTCCGGCTGCCATGGTTAATGCTTTAAAAACCGATCCCAATTCATAAACGTGCTCAACGAGTGGATTTACAAATACATTCAGGGATTCGCTCTGGTTGTAGCGATTCGGATCAAACGTGGGACGAGCCGCCATGGCCAAAATGCGGCCTGTTTTAGGGTCCATGATTATGGCACCGGCCCGTTCTCCATTCCAGCGTTCAACGATTTTTGTAAGCTCTTTTTCTAAAAAAATCTGAAGTTGCGGTTCAATCGTAAGCACAATATCTGCACCGGACCTGGGAATACGAAAGATTTTCCGTCCCCAATCCAGAAAAATTCCGCCGAGTGTCGTGCGTCCTTCTAACCGACTGGTTTCTCCTTTCAAAATTCTTTCCTGCCCATATTCAATTCCGTACCGTCCCGTCTCCTTACTTCCTTCATACCCGACAAATCCCAAAACATGCGCGGCAAGCTCACGGCCAGGATAGAAACGCCACTCCTCCCCCAAAACACCGACCCCGGGTAAATAAAGCTCTTTTATTCTTGATGCGGCATCCGCATCCAGCCGATGCCCAACAACTTCGTAGGGGTCGTCTTTTTTTGATGCGCGGCGAAGAAAGTCTTCGCGCTCAATTACGGGAACCACGAGGGCCAACTTTTTGTATACTCTCTCTGGATCCTCTATTTTTCTTGGATCCACATAGAGCAAAAACCCGCTTTTGGTTCCTGCAGCTGAAAGGAGGCTGCCATCTTTTTCCCGAAAATAAATATTTCCTCTGCGGGCCTCTAGATCAAAGGAGCTGGCGTGTTGGCGCTCGGCTAAAGACTCATAGTAATCGCGAGAAACCACTTGCAAAAAAAATAGTCGCCCCCAAATAACAAGCGCAAAAACGGTAAGCCCCACCCCGACCAAAAAAATTCTCCGTTCGGTCTTTGACCTCATCCTAATAGCTTACCTCAAGGACTTGCTTTTGCTACCGGCAGGTAGCGATCTACAAAAATCTTCTTGCTTGCAGGTAAAAGTCCTAAGGTTTCCTCCCCTATGCTGCGTAGATTTTCGAGACGTAAAATATATTTTTCCTCTGCTTTTTGATAAGAAATCGTAAGCTCCTTGACTCGGCCAAGCTCCCACTGGACCTTAAAAGAAGCCCCGATCGCCCGGTAGGTAAAAAACATATAAGACCCTCCAGTTATCAAAACCGCAGTCACTAAAACCCAAAAGAACCTTCGTATAGAAGAAGTGCTACGTGAAAAATGTATTTTTTTGTAGGAAATCTTTCGATGGAACATGAATTTTATTTTTTTGTAATCGCGCGCAATTTAGCGGACCGTGCGCGGGGGTTGGATCGAATTTCCTGAGCAGAAGGAGTGACGGGTTTTTTAGTTAAAATCTCTCCACCTTCTTTTTGCATATCTTGAAAAAAATGTTTAACGATTCTATCTTCAAGCGAATGGAATGCAATGACTACAAGTCGTCCCTCTTCTCGTAAAATTTTCCAGGCTCCCTGAATTCCGGTCTCGAGTGCCGCAAGTTCATCGTTAACCGCGATTCGCAATGCTTGAAATGTGCAGGTTGCAGGATGGATCCGCCGGCCGGCGGATTGCCGATGATACCCCCGGGGCGTAGATTCCTCAATGACCTTAACCAGTTGCCGAGTACTTATGATTCTTGATTTTTTACGGGCTTTGATTATGGCCTTTGCAATCCGGCGCGCATAACGTTCCTCTCCAAATTCTTTTAATATTTTTTCAATCTCTCTTTCTGACCAAGTGTTTACAATAACGGCAGCGGTTAATTGATCCGGAGACGGCCTGGATTCATATGTCATGAGAAGTGGCTCATCTTTTTGAAATGAAAATCCTCGTCCGGATGTCTCAAGCTGTAACGAGCTCATTCCCAGATCAAATAAAATGCCATTATATCTGTCTGAAAATTCTTTGGCGACAGCTTCGAGGTTTTTGAAGTTGCCGACTTTCAATTTGAGACGCCTCTCCCCCTTCCATTCCTTTTCCAACTCCGTAATCATGGCCGTATCCTGGTCAATGCCAACCAAAATCGCTTTCATGGACATTCTTTTAAGAATCTCCCGGGCATGTCCACCGCCATCAATCGTAGCATCAATAAAATAGGTGCCTGCTTCTGGTTTTAAAAATTGTAATACTTCTTCTAAAAGAACTGGAATATGAGCCATCAATATGCTCCGATCTCCCCTAATTTCTCAGCCAGCATATCGGTTTCTTTTTCAATCTCGCTTTTATATGTTTCCCAGCGCTCGGCATCCCAAATTTCAAGGCGCTTGTAGATTCCTGTAATCACCACTTTGTCTTTAAGCCCTGCATAATCTTTGAGATAGTCCGGAATCAATACTCTTCCCAGCTGATCTGTCTCTGCATGGACTGCACCTGCTAAAAAAAGGCGTACAAAGCTTCGGGTTGAAGCCTGGCCGGTGGGTAAATTGGAAAGAGCTTCTGCAACTTTCTCCCATTCTTTGAGCGGATAGACAAATAGGCATTTATCCAGTCCCCTGGTGATTACTGCGTGTTTTCCCAATTCTTTTCGAAATTTAACCGGGAGTGCTACCCGTTTCTTTGAATCGAGCGTATGTTGATATTCACCGATGAGCATAAGTTATCCACACTATCCACAGCTTTATCCACAATTAACCACTAGCTAGCATTTTATACCACTCTTACTGCACGGTCAAACACTTGACCTGTGGATAAACCAAAAATCCTCAACCTTGGAGATTGAGGATTTTTGGTTGTGAGACGGATTTTTAGTCGCTTTGGCGAGGTCTTAGAGTGGGAAAGAAAATGACCTCTCGGATGTTGGAGACGTCCGTAAGAAGCATGACTAAACGATCAATCCCAATGCCTAGCCCTGCTGCAGGCGGCATACCATATTCGAGCGCCTCCAGAAAATCCTCATCCAGACGCCCTGCTTCTTCATCGCCTGCTTCGCGCATGGCTTCCTGTTTTAAAAACCGCTCTCGCTGCTCAATAGGATCATTTAATTCTGAGAAACCATTTGCAATCTCAAGCCCGCCAATCACCAACTGATAACGGTCCGCAAACCCGGGCCGGCGCGGATATTCTTTTGCCAGTGGCACCAACTCTCGGGGATAATACAGGACAAACGTGGGTTGAATCAGCTTAGGTCTGCATATTTTTGCAAAAATTTTATCGGCAATCTTAGCCTTCCGGTCTCCTTTCTCAATCTCAATGCCCACCTGCTTTGCCTTAAGCGCAAGATCACTATCCGACAAAGCAGTGTAGTTATTAACCAAAGCAAACCGGCTCAATCCTTCTTCAAACGTTATGGTGTTAAAAGCTTTCTCAAACGAAATTGCATTTTCTTGATATGTGAATTTCTGTGATTTTTTAAGGGCTTTTACCAAGACCCGGAGCATTTTCTCAACAAAATCTCTGTGACGCGCGGCATCACTAAATGCTTCATAGAGCTCAAGCGTGGTAAATTCTGGGTTATGCGTGGCGTCAATTCCTTCGTTTCGAAAACTGCGTCCGATCTCGTAAATTTTACCAAATCCGCCAACCAAAAGACGCTTCAGATAAAGCTCGGGGGCGACGCGCAAATAAAGATCCATATCCAGTGCATGGTGATGGGTTAAAAAAGGACGCGCAGCAGCACCTCCGGCAATAGGATGCAGAAGAGGTGTCTCTACATGCTCGAATCCTGCTTTCTCTAAGAAATTACGCAGAAGGGATAAAATTTTCATTCTTACCTCAAATCGTTCGCGAACCTCGGAGTTGGAAAGGAGATCTAAGTACCTGCGCCGGAAACGTTCTTCCACATCTAAAAGACCATGCCACTTCTCAGGTAGTGGACGCAGACTTTTTGCAAGCATTTTCCAGCTAGCTGCCTCTAACGTTTTTTCTCTTTTTTTTGTTAAAAAAAGTTTTCCCTGAAATTCGCAAAAGTCCCCCACATCCACAGTACTCTCAAAAAGACTATAGGCGTCCTTACCCAAGGAATCGCGCTTTAAATAGATCTGGAATTTATGTTTCCCGTCACTCAGATCACAAAAAAGAGAGCCGCCGTGCCCGCGCAAAGAAACTATGCGGCCAACCAACGTGATGGGTTTTCTTTTGCCTTTTAAAAAAGAAAATTTACCTCTAGCCTCCGAGAGCAAAGTGGATATGGCTGTCTCAATCGGATAGGAAATCATTCCGCTCTTATCGAGCGTTTTTAATTTCGCAAGTCTCACGGCCCTGATTTCATCTAGGGAAGTCATGCTAAATTTATATGAACGCTAGTGAATAAATAAATTTAATCATTTTTGGGGCAACTCTCTTTATATTATATCAAGAATTCTATATTTTGCCTCCCCTTTCGGAGTGCTTACGCGTATTTGATCTCCTTTTTTACGGCCCAAAAGCGCACGCCCAAGGGGCGAAACATAAGAGATTTTTGAATCTGATAGGCCCAGCTCTTCTGATCCTGCCAGCATCAGACGCATCGTAGAGGAGTCATCGGTTCGTTTAATGACAACGGTTGAGCCTAATGAAACCGCCTCCTGAGTCTGGGGTTTTTTAACAACGACAGATCGCAACAAAACATCCTCTAGCTCACTTACTCTCAGCTCATTTTCGAGTTGTGTTTGTTTTGCTTCCTGGTATTCTGAATTTTCAGAAAGATCACCAAAGCTTCTTGCATACTCTAGGCGACCGGCAATCTCTTTACGCCTGTGCGTCTTTAATACTTCGAGCTCTTTTTTTAGTTTTTCAAGTCCGTCCTTGCTTAAATATTCTACTTCTTTTTCATCTTCGCGAGGTGATGTTTCCATTTTTTCTTTCAAAAATTAACAACTGGATCAGTATAAATGTTATAGAAACAAAGTCAATTAAGTTTTGCACAGCCATTTTTTATTCGATGTACTCTCGCTGATTTGCAAGAATCCATGAGATGATCTCGCGTGCCACAAAAGGTGCCCCAATAAAATTCGAGGCACTTCCCCTCTCTAAAACTACGGCAATGGCAAGACGAGGATTTTCATATGGTAAAAATCCAATAAACCAAGAATTTACTTCTTTGCCCGATCCAATTTCGGTAGTTCCGGTTTTCCCCGCAACCTCAACTCCTAAACCCGAAAGCGCGGTAGCGGTTCCATATTGCACCGCTTGACGCATCCCCTCCCTCACGACTCGAAACGCATCTTTAGAAATACCAACTTCTACTACCGCGTGATCCGCTGAACCATCTTTTACGATATGCAAACGAGGCATTGCTCCTCCTGTCGCAATGGTTGAGACCAGGCGCGCCATCTGAATCGGGGTTGCCTGAATCATGCCTTGCCCAATACTTAAATTATAGGTATCCCCAACACGCCAAATCGGATCTGCCGGCTGATTTTTTTCTTTCCATTCAGGGGTTGGCAAAAGCCCTTTTTCTTCAGAAAATTCAAGGCCTACCCGCTCGCCCAAACCCAGCTTTTTTGCATACTCTATGATTTTGTAAACCCCCACGCCTTTTTGGCCTTCAAATCCTCCGCCGATCGTATAAAAATACACATTTGAAGATACGGCCAAAGCACGCCACATATTCACAAACCCATGCGCTTTCCAATCATAAAATATCGTTGGATTCTGGGGGTCATACGGGTTCGGAATACGGATGCTTCCGGTGCTCAAAATCTCGCTCACAGGGTCAATAATGTTCTCAGAAAGCGCTGCGAGTGCTATAACCGGCTTAAAAGTAGATCCGGGTGAATAAAGGCCCTCAAGCGCCCGGAAAAAAAATGGTTTTCGCTCGTCGGTAAAATAGGATTTCAGAACTTCGGGCGGTGAGTTATTTGCAAGTACTTGAGAGCTAAATTCAGGGTCGCTTGTTACTGCAAGAATCTCCCCCGTCGTGGGATCTACAATGACACCAGAACCGGCTAGAAAACCCCGCTCCCGGACCACGCGCTCGATAATGGAGAAAAATTTAGATTGCAACTCACCATCAATGGTTAATGTCACGTCCTCTCCGTGTTTGGGATGGAATTCTGTGCTTTCGGAAACCACATTCCCTTTTACGTCCTCTTCTATGAGCCGAGAGCCGTCCTGTCCTCTAAGTAGTTCGTCGTAAAGCTTCTCAATTCCGTCTTTCCCAATTTTTGCCTGCGGACTTACATCCGGCGGAATTTCGTCTGGGTAGCTTACATATCCCAATACGTGAGAGAGGCCGGATTTTGAAAAGTACGCACGCGTGTTCGGTTCATTCCAGGAAAGCTCCCTGCCGTTTCGATCATAAATCAAGCCGCGTTCAGCCGGTAGTCGTACGCGCACCAGGCGATTGCTATCCGCGTAGCGCCTGAAATCAGCTCCCTGAACAACTTGCAGATCAATCAAGCGAAAAACAAAGACCAAAAGGCCCAAAACAAAAAGGGCGAAAATTAAGTAAGGTGAGTGCCGAGAGATCGGGGCTTCGAGTCGTCCCTCAAAGATCCCACGATCAAATCCCGGCAAATTCGTCGAGTCTAAAAAAATCTCATCCGGTTCAATATCTTTTCGTAAGAAATTTTTACTCTTTCTCCACCACAACATCCATCTATTATAAAGCGGGAGACGTAGAAGTTGAAGTTTCCACGAGAAGCTCGTCAGCCACATCGCCAACCGCACTATCAACCGTTGGTTCTGGGTTTGAAGTTGTTGTAGCCGCATTCCCTAGGATTGCGGTATCAGTAGTCGCGATTGGAATATCCGGAGTGGAAGTGCTGATAGGGAGCTTCCGAAGTTAATGGATATTTTATCGGCCGATCAGTGTAATAACCATTCCGATGACGGCAAAAACAACTGCAATGACCCAAAAACGCATCGTTATTTTATAAGGAGGCCAGCCTTTTGCTTCCAAATGATGATGCAGGGGCGCTATAATAAAGACTTTGCGGCCAAAAAATCTTTTGCTCAAAAGCTGAATCAAGCTTGAGCCCGCAGCAAGCACCAAAGGAAACGCAATAATCGGAAGAACAAAAACCGAATCCGTTAGAAATGCCAAAACCGTAAGCGTGGTTGAGAGCCCCATCATGCCGGTCTCTCCTAGATAAAATCGTGCCGGCGGAATATTAAACCATAAAAACGCAAGAAGTGCGCCAACAATTACGGCCGCAAATGTTGCAATGTCTAGTTGATTTTGAAAAAATGCAATGCCGGCGTATGCCGAGAAAGCAGCAATAAGCACTCCCCCAGCCAATCCATCCAACCCGTCAATCACGCCTCCGGAAAATGTTGCCACCATCACGAAAACAAAAAAAAGTGGGAAAAAAATACCCAACGAAATATCTCCCAAGAAAGGAATAAAAAGGGTGTCTACACCTAGCTTTGCCCAAAACCACCAAGCTCCGATCGCGGCGATCAAAATAATCAAAAAGAGTCTACGGGAGAACCGCATTCCGCCGGCAATATACTTTCCTTTGCCATATACCTGAAAAAAATCGTCTGTAAGCCCTACAAGCGCAGCTGCAATTAAAGTGAAAAGCGGAAGCCAAGTTTGGGCCCGGCTTAAAAAATTCAGCTTGTGGAGTACAAGATACGAAGGGAAGAAATATACCAATGCGCGAAAAATGATAATGACAATCACCGGCACGACCCAAACCAAAATTCCTCCCATGCGCGGTACCCTGGTCTCGCGATCCTTGTGGAGTTTGTGAAAAATCGGTGTGGGTGCCCCGTCCGGCGCAAATTTACGCGCCTGCTTCCGCCAAAGCTTATATTTATACAGGTAATGCGTCAAAATAGGAGTTAATAAAATCCCCACAAAAAATGAAAAAGCCGAGATGCCAAAAACTTTTAAAACATTGATGATCATTGTTGTATATATTTTTTTGTTGCCTCGTATAATTTGTATGCATCCGTAAATCGTCCTTCACGTGACGACCCTAGAATCGAGACAACAAAGGGACGTTGCGGCCCCACATTAAAGGCAAAAACTATATTCCCACCCGCTAAATTCGTAAAGCCGGTTTTCGCGCCGACGAGACCCGGGATATTAAGAATCGGACGCGCGCGTGAGTGAAAGACATGCCTTTTGCCATCGGCAGAAACCACCTCTATTACAGATGACTGGGTCGCAAACACAATGTGCCCAGACTCTCTAAGAATCCAGGAAAAAAGCAGGGCTACTTCGCGCGCTGATCCTTCCGCCCCCGGACGGCTGTCCGTGACATCCAAACCCGTAGAATTTAAAAAATGCATTTTTGAAAAACCTAATTGACCAGTAAAACGATTCATCGCACTCACAAACGCTTCCTCATGGTCCCTGCTGTTTTTCTCTACCCAGCGGGCCAGTGCGTAAGCCGCATCATTGGACGACCTCATAAGCATAACGTCGCGAAGGTCAGCGACATAAAAAGTCTCTCCAATCAAAAACCCATCATCCCCTTCTTGCCGAATCGAGGCCTCGCCAAACGTAACGGTTCGTGCTTCTTGTCCGACGCGCTTTAGCGTCCCCTCTACAACAATTGCAGTAATCAGTTTTGTAAGGCTGGCCAGCGGCAACTTTAAAGATGCATTTTTTTGGAAAAGGACTTTTTCCTTCTCAAGATCAAGTACAAAAATAGCTTTTGCTTCAAGATTGAGATTCTCGTAGGGATTTATGAATTCCTGCACCCGAGTATCCTCAACCCGCTCGCGCCCGGTTAACGATCGGTAGTTCGACGATGTCGCCCCCGTTAGAAATGTTGCTTTAAGCGGGATAAATAAAAGAAGAATAAAAATTGCGACGATAAAATGCAGCATATATTATTCTTCACTATTTGGTTCTCTCGAGGCGAATTCTTGAAGACGGCCTCGGAAAGATTCATATTCTGGCAACTCCTCGACGCGCCCAATGCCTAAAAATTTTAAAAATTCAATGGACGATTGGTAAAGATAAGTGCGTGCGTTTTTGGGAT
>JADFMT010000035.1 GCA_022563755.1 Patescibacteria group bacterium
ATGCGCTTAATCTCATCTTCAGAAAAGCCCCCCTTTTTAAATAAACCCAAAGCACCTGCAGATGATTGAAGCCGTTCGGCCTCACTTTTCCTGACTCCCTCTTTAGCCAGAAAGGCGATCTCATAATATCTTTTTGTCTGGATAAGAAGAATTTCACCACCGCGCACATTTTTTTCTTTAAGAACACTGATCAGAGTATCAATATTAAAGTGTACAAAGTATCCATTTTCAGCAAAGGCAAATGTACCGGTATCAGTAAGCTGGTCATAATATTGTTCCATTGCCTCTTTGGTGAATAAATAGTTAGAAACAGTTAAACCATTGATTCCAATAACGCCATACTTTCCTGAGTGGGGTATATATATCAAATCAAATTTCTTTTCCAATTTTGACAGTTCCCTCCTGGCTTCACCAATAATTAAATGCACCCGATCATGATTGTATGGATTTTTTGAGCCGACTAAAGTTTGGTTGATTAAATCAATGATGTCTTTATTAATCTCAATACCCACAATATCTTGATAGTCCATGGCCAAGGCACGTTCGACCTCTATGCCTGCTCCGGCGCCTAAAATAGCTACTGAGCCCTTATCTTTCAGCTCATAGGGAATGGTATAGAAGTTGTCTTTGAGTTGTTTTTTAACCAAGTCATTAAATTCGAGAACGGTGGTACGCCTTATACAACCATATCGGACCACATATTTGTCGTCTTCTTTAAAAAGCTGGACATGAGAAAACAGGTTGTCTTTTGATGCTATATGCACTTGGTCAAAAGTAGATTCAGCGCATTGAATGGTTGGATCTATGTTGTGGTATTGCAATTGCAGCAAAACGAGGACATAAATAGGAACCAGAGTTAAGACCGCGGTTCGCTTTATTCTTGGTCTATAAGGATGTTCGATAAAAAAAAGAAAGAGACTTGCAGTAATTAATGTAATTGAAAGAATGAGATAGCCAAAGGGTATAACAAAAACTACAAATATTAATCCAGCGCTAAGACCGAGCAGATGGATTGCATAATAAAGCGCAAACCTATCAATATTCTCATAAAATATCTTGGTCAGAATAATGCCAATAATGCTATAAAGGATAAAAAGTGATACAAAAAATATAGTTATGGAAGGCGATATATCTAGTCCATAAAAAAAGTATGGCAGCAGCAGAAAAAAAGTCAGGCTTATAGCATAAAGGAGTATATAGCTTGAGATTTTAATCTCAAGCTTCTTGTTGATGAGATAGAAAATAAATGCGCCAATGCCTATGCCGGCGACAGCAAGTGAAATAAGTATAAATCTATAATCCAGGCCGAATAACGAAGTTGAAGATTTTAGAGAAATAATCTCAATGCTAAATACACCCAGCGAGACTAGAATGAGGGTCAGATAATTTTTCCCAAAAATTATTATTTTTTTAATAAGTCTATCATCATTTAAATTTGAGATCGTCTACCAATATCCATGTTTTCTTGCTTCTTCCAGTAGTTCTTCAGGCACCGGATTGTATTTTTGTTTACTTGCATCATTGCTTTCAACTACGGATGATGCCCATACAGCTAATTTCTTTTTGAGCGCAGCAGTTAAGTCCGGTTTTGAAAGCGTAAGGTTATTAAGCTCATCGGGGTCGTTTAAAATATTATATAGTTCCCAGGTTTCTTGAGGCGGATCTTCGTAGATAATCTCATGTATTAATTTCCATTCTTTATTCCTAATCATTTCATTTAGGCTCAGAATATTAAAATACTCAAAATCTAATTTCCCAAACTTAGCGCCCGCATAAACATAGTCATTAATATTTTCACTTCTAGAGATAAGCGGCAGTAAAGATTTTCCTTGAATTTGATCTGGAGGAGAAATACCTAAAAAATCCAAAATGGTAGGCATGATATCTATTAATTGCACGAGTCCGTCAATTTTTTTAGCTTCTTTAATTTCTGGATGTCTAATAATTAAAGGAACACGGATTACTTCGTCATATAGAGTTCCGCGATTAGCGCCAGCCCTTCCAAAACGACCGTGTTTTCCAAACATCTCTCCATGCTCGGAGAAAATAATAACAATCGTTTTTTCTAATAAGTTATTTTCCTTGAGATACTCTAAAAATATACTTACTGAGTTATCGGATATAGCAATCTCGCCGTCGTATTGAGAGATTAAATAATCTATATCATTTTGAGTTAGGTCTATTGGCTCTGGATTATATTGTTGGAAATAATAAGCTCTATATATTTCTTCATTTTCTATAACTTTTTTAAATCCTCTCAGGCAAAAGTTGCGATCAACATTTATCTTTAGATCGAGTTTATTTTTCACAAACATTTTATCATAAGGGGCAGGAGGATTAAATGGGCAGTGAGTGTCAAAGCCTTGAAAAAATAGGAAGAATTTATCCTTAGAATTGTTGTCTAGCCAATCGAATACAAGCGGCATCCTGTTTTTAAGGCTGACAAAATAATCGCTGTCTATATATGTGTCAAACCCCTTGTCAAGACCATAAATTTTATTATAATCTCCTCCGCCAGTAAAAGCGGCAGTCCTGAATCCAGAAGATTTTAATATTTCCGACAGAGTCTGTTCCTTAATAGTTTGGTCTCGGACGCGGTCCATTATGTTATGAGAGTAAGGGTATTTAGAGGTAAATACTGATACAGCAGTTGGTAGAGTCCATGAGGCGTGCGAAAAAACATTCTCAAAAAGAATGCTTTTTTCAGCAAATTCATCAATATTTGGAGTCGTATTTCTAAAATAACCATAGCTTCCCATATGCTCTGCTGATACATTAGTAATAGCAATCATTACCACATTGCAGTTTTTGCAGGAAATATCAAAATCTTTTTTAAATATTCCTTGATAACCAATCAACAATAAAATTACAAAAATAGCAAATAATTTATTGAGATTATTTTTTACAAACTCAGAAAGTTGTTTTTTTCTGTTGTTTAGCGACCAAGGCATAAGATAATTGTTTCACGTTTTACACTCCTATGCCCCATCCTTTGCCGAAGGCTGCAGAGGACACAGTAAGGCTGCCTTCTTCGCCGAAGTAGCTTCGGCGAAGATGGCCGAGTCGGAGTGTAGACACTATTTTCTGGGTTTTTTGCTGAAAAATTCTTAAAAACGGGGGTGGTCAACGACCAGTTGAATTCTTTTGTTTTTCAAGTTACTTTTAGTATAATGGCAACTTTTTTGAAAGACTAGCTGTGAATAAACATGTTTCACGTTTTACACTATCGGACATAGCATCTCTAACGGACATCAACAAATTGTCTGTTATATATTTAGGTCAAAAATGTAAAACGTGAAACAAAAACCGCCTTTTAAGGAAGGCGGTTATCACAAAACATATTGATTACCTCAATATAGAGCATGCGTTCAAAGGGCAACTGGCGTAAAAGCAAGGTTTCTGCAGTATCGCTGGGAAGAATGGTTAATGGATTAGTTTGTTTAATGACTCCATTAGGATCATCGTATTGTTTTGAAACAAAGTGGATTGTAGAGCCAGTCTTTTTGAGGCCTGCTTTTATGATCGCCCTCGGTACTCGTATACCGTACATTCCTTTTCCACCGAATTTTTTTAGGTCCAAGGATGGATGGGAATTGATAATTTTTCTCTGAAAAGCATGAATAATACGTGGAGGAATCAGTTTTAGATATCCAGTCAGACAAATAAGATCAATTTTTGGATTATGATTTTGTAGCACGTGAAACAAAAGTGTATCGTGCTCTTCTTGCGACTTGTCTTTATTAAGAATTGAAACCGGAATACCATATTTACGAGCTCTTTTTACAGCTAAAGCATTCCCATTATTGCTAAAAAGTAAAACAATTTTTGCATTTAACTCATTATTTCTGGCAGCTTTTATAATTTCTTCAAAGGTTGTCCCTGTTCCATCTGCTCCAATTGCAATATTCATTTTATTCTCCGTATCTATTTCAAAGATTCTTTCGTATTTCTAGTATATAATTATAAGTTAGTGTTTCACGTTTTACAATTAATTATTAAAGAATAAGTATTAATATAAATGTTTCACGTTTTACAAAACTTAATTTATAGTTAGAGAAAAATGTTCCATGTGAAATATTTATTATGGAAGTATGTTTCACGTAAAACAATATGAAGTCTAAAAAAAGAAAAATAGGGGATATAGGAGAGAATATTTTCGTGAAACATCTCGTGAAACATAGTTATAGAATTTTGGATAGGAATTATTCAAAGAAGTGGGGCGAGATTGATATCGTAGCTATAAAGGACAAGGTTCTTCATTTTATAGAAGTAAAGACCGTTAGTGTCCGATATACTCTATCGGACATATCGGACAATTATGAGCCCGAGGAGAATGTGCATCCCTGGAAATTAAAGCGACTCTCGCGCGCTATTCAGACATATCTTGCTGAAAAGAAAGTCGATGATAATGCTGAATGGCAAGTTGATGTTGCTGCAATCTTTCTTGATTTTAGAACCAAAAAGGCTAAAATTAGAATTACTGAAGATATAGGGTTGTAATATTGCCCACCGAAGCGGGCTTCGGTGGGCAAAGACGGGGCATAGTGTAATGGTTAACATGCTCGCTTTGGGAGCGAGTGATTCCCGGTTCGAATCCGGGTGCCCCGAATAATGTTTTTTCTACACATATTATCCACAAGATATATACACTACGGCGATAAAGCCCTTATTTTAAGCCGTTTTATAGAAGTATAGAGACTATCCTTGACGTAAAAGCTTGACTTTTTCTTACGGGGGAGTATAATGGCAAGATAAAACCGAAAGGTCGGTTTTATAGATTAGCAGCTTAAATCATTAGTTTTATGGCTACTGACGAACTCTATCTACAGGATCAGGGAGGAGGTGCTGGAACTGACGCTCCTTCTGGAGCTGACGCTCCTGCTGGAACTGACACTCCCGCTGAAGGAGAAACCCCTACTGAGGGAACTACTTCTACAGAGGGTGAAGGAGAAAGCAAGTAATCTTCAACCTGTAACCTAGAGGCCATAGCCTATATTTTTATGAAAGGCTTTTGGTCACAATGAAACCCTTTGCGCTGGTCGCAGGGGGTTTCACTTTGGGGGAATTTTATATAGGATTGAGTTGACGCGGCTGTTGTATAATGGCTATTATATCTGCCTTCCAAGCAGAGGACGCGGGTTCGATTCCCGCCAGCCGCACACAAAAACAAAAATAAAAAATACCTCGGAGTTTGTTTACAGTGAGTCTGTAAAACTGCCCCGAGGATTTTTAATTACAATTTACTCAAGTCTTTCAAAACATTTTCTACCCGCGCTATGTCGTGGTTAAGTGGACGATCTTCGTCTACAAAAGGAATGATCTCTTTCAATCTCTCATATACACTAAGCGTTTGTGGAGATAGTTTATTCTCAATACCAAGCATCTCTACTGCTTGTCGTGTGATGATCGCAAGTTCTGCCGAAAGAGTTGCCAAATACTGAATCATGCGTAAAGCCGAAAGCGCAGAGTGCATTCCCATGCTAACGACGTCTTGATTTGCGCCTTCGTGGTCAGTGAGCGCAAAAATTGAACACGAGATTGTTTCTCTTGCGAGCGTCACGTATGTCGCATCAAAAGAAAGAGTCAAACCCTGCAAGCCGTTATTGATTTCTGGTTCATTGGCAACAAGATACATTGGCAATAGGCCGGCATTTAGCTTGGAGTCCGTCGTGCTCCGCATATATGCGCGCATTATGTACGCGAGTTTAAAGCATTGTGATTTTAAAATCTCCATTGCATGCGCCATAAAAGCGCCGTCGAAATGACCACCGTGTTTTATCTTGTCGCCAATAATAATGGGGTTGTCCGAGACGCTATTCAGCTCGTTTTCAACCATTGTTCTGGCGTCATTTATCACATGTTCAATCACGCCAAGTTCTTGTGGGAGACAACGCAGGGAATACCTATCCTGAATCGGTTCTATGATAGCCGAAGGCTCGTCTGTTAACACCGTAAGCTTGTCGAGATTGCGAAGGCACTCGCTTCCTTGAAGAAGGGTTCTGAAATCTTTTGCAACCTTCTGTTGTTCCGCATGCCGCTTAAGGGAGTGCAAATCTTCATCAAAGACATCCTCTATGCCTTCTTGGCATTGAAATAAAATAGCAAACAATTTGCAGTTAAAGTCATACAGAGATTTGAAATCTTCCACAACCAAAGAAGCAATACCGGTCATAAAAGACGTGCCGTTTACAATCGCCAACCCCTCTCTTCCCTCAAGGGTCACGCGTCTTAAAAACTCCATGACAATGTGCGAAGTAGGTACCAGATCTCCACTTGCGCCGATAGACCCGATTGACGGAACCTCAGGAAGCTCATCCTTGTTTATCATGGCGCAGAATGTTTCCAGAATCTCTGGTCTCACTCCGGAAAAGCCTTGAGAGAGCACAAGAAGCCGCGCGAACGCAGCAGCTCGTACACATTTATGCAGGAGATTTTCACCGGTTCCGCAGTGCAATGATTTAATAAGGCAGCCTTGTTTTTCTTTGTGTCGATTCGGATGAACTGCTTGAAAAACTCGCGCGCCGTAGCTTAGATGATCTCCATATATCCGCTGCGTCAGTCTTGCCAGCATGTATTTTACATTAGAGGCATAGACATTTTGTTTAGTTTCTTCGGATAAAACAACAGTACAACGATTTTCAGCGACTAGCCCAACTTCAGGAATAGTAATCATTTCATTTAGTGGTGAAGTTTTGCCTTTTCGATCTACTCGCGGAGGAAAGATAGTTACTGTGTTTTGTTTTGACATAAGCCCCTCTTTTTGGAAAGTTGGTGATGCGATTAACCACGTTAGTAGTAAGACGCTTGAAGCGTCTAGCCGATGCGCAAGCTCGTCGGACTACTAAACAGGGTTGATTTGTTAAGGAGTCTTTCTGTATTGTAATGTAATGTAAGAATATAGAGATGGCAAGTTTGTGTACAATTCCTTATTGAAATCCAGTTTTAACGGCTCAACCACGGTTGAGCCGTTAAAAATATCCGTCACTTTTACCTATTTTTTATACCACAAACGCCTCAATGTAGATTGAGGCGTTTAAGAATGATCGCTTATTTTATTGCCGAACCGCGTCTTTGAGGCCTTTAGCGGCCTTGAATTTGGGAGCTTTCATGGCCGGGACAGATACCG
>JADFMT010000036.1 GCA_022563755.1 Patescibacteria group bacterium
GGAGCCTGAAAGACTGCTTAAAAATAAAGGCGGTGGAGTGATAGAGAGAAGATTAAAAAGTTCTTTTGGGCCTAAAAAAGTATTTTGAGCTTTATCAAAAATGGTTACTGCTAAAAATTCTCGGGGGCCGATACGCTTTTTAAAAAGGAGCCGCCATTCTTGCAAAAAGATTCTCGGATCCCGTCCCTCAATCGTAATTATCTCTGTCATAGATGCAGGAATTAGGGATTTGAGGGAAGAAGGCTTCTCTGCGCTAGGCGTCTTTACTGCGCGCTGCAGTAAAAAAGCGCCTGCGCTAAACAAGGCAAAAACAAAAAAGGCGGCAATACCCAAAATGATCATTCTACTTTTTTTTCGCGCTCTCTCAGGGTAAAGACCTTCTTTTTGATCCTTTCTTTGGGCTAGGAATTGCGTCAATGAAATCTTTCCTCCTTTTAGATATTCTTGGGCATCGGTGATCATTGTCCGGATGCGCGGCTGTTTTGTCCCTTCTTTATCTTTTGGCTTTTCGCTCACCCCGCTAGAAGTCTGTTTTTTTGTCTCAAAGTCCATATTTTAAGATAGGTTTGCATGAGAAATTATTCAAATTAAAACGTTAGCAAAAATTTTACGAGTAAAATTTTTGTCAGAGATTTCTAACGGGATTCATCTTTTGTTTTCTCTACAGAGGCGGATGACGATTGTTTAATTGAGAGATTAATGCGTCCTTTTTCGTCAATGCCAACAACTTTTACATGCACTTCGTCTCCTTCTTTCACTACATCCCGTACTTTCGCAACTCTTTGGGGTGCAAGTTCTGAGATATGAACCAATCCTTCCTGTTTTGGCGCAATCTCTACCATGGCGCCAAAATCAAAAATGCGACTCACTTTTCCGGTAAGCTCCTCCCCCACTTTAAATTCCCGGGTAAGTTGTTTAATGATGTCCTCGGCTTTTTTAGCAGAGGCATCATCTTTGGCCGTAATATATACTTGGCCGCTTTGTTCAATATCAATTTCTGCTCCAGTATCTTCAATAATTTTATTAATGGTTTTTCCGCCCGGTCCAATGACATCGCGGATTTTATCGGGATTGATTGAAAGAATCAGGATTCGAGGCGCATAAGGAGAAAGGGTTTCGCGGGGTCGAGGAATGGTTTTTTGCATGACATCCATAATTTGTAAGCGTGCCTTTTTGGCATCTTCAAAAACTTTTTTGAGTATCTCAAGCGTAATCCCTTCTACTTTTACATCCATTTGAATGGCTGTAATGCCATTTTTTGTTCCGGCAGCTTTAAAATCCATATCGCCGTGATGATCTTCGGGTCCTTGAATATCGGTTAAGACTTTAAAACGACTCTTATCCGTCATCAGTCCCATTGCAATTCCACTGACAGATTGGGTAATCGGTACCCCGGCATCCATGAGCGCAAGGATTGAGGCGCACACAGAACCCATAGAGCTTGAGCCGTTGGACGACATGGTTTCGGAAACCAGGCGAATGGTATAGGGAAAAATTTCTTGAGACGGAATCACAGCCTCAAGCGCTCGTTCCGCAAGAGCGCCGTGTCCGATCTCGCGTCTGCCCGGCGAACCCATCCGTCCTGTCTCGCCGACTGAGAAAGGCGGGAAGTTATAATGATGCATAAAGCGTTTTTTGGTCTGAACTTTCATTCCTTCAATCAGTAAAACATCGCCCGGAGCACCAAGCGTGATGACAGATAAAATATGCGTATCGCCTCGAAAAAAGATTCCGGAGCCGTGGGTGCGTTTCAAAATACCGGTTTTTGCAAAAAGCGGACGGACTTCCGTAAGCTTTCTTCCATCCGGCCGTTTTTCTTTCTCAAGGATATTTTTATGCACCATCTCATTAATCGCTGCTTCATAGAGATCATCAGCCGGAGGAAGAATTGAGGCGTCATGTTCTTCCTGGGCAATTTCCATCCATTCTTTTTTAAGCTCACCCAAACGGGTATTGCGGCCTGGCTCAGCGTAGATCGCATCTTCCAAGCGGGATTTAATATGTTTAGCAAAGAGGCGAGGAAGTTCTTCGGGCGGCCGGTCAAATTTTATGTCCATTTTTTTCTTTCCAACTTCTTGGATAATCTTTTTTTGAAATGCCTCTATTTTTTCAAATTCCGGCATTATCTCTTTAAGTCCTTTCAGAATCTCCTCCTCGCTTACTTCTTTTCCTCCAGCCTCGATCATATTAATTTTGCCTGCCGCAGTGCACGCGACTAAATCCAGAATGGACTCCTGCCGGTCTTTATTTGTAGGGTTTAGCAGGATTTTTTTATCTTTTATTCCAAGCCGTAAGGGACTAACCGGACCTCCCCACGGAATGTCTGAGGAAGCGAGGGCTAGAGAAGCTGCAAGAATTGCCGGTACATCGGGATCATTCTCGCCATCAATGGAAAGTGCCATCACAACGATGTGGATGTCATTGCGAAGCGCGTGATTAAAAAGCGGACGAAGGGTTCGGTCAATCAGGCGGCTCGTGAGAACGGCTTCTTCAGAGGGACGGCCTTCTCTACGCATAAAACGCGAGCCCAAAATTTGACCCACCGCATAAAATTTTTCTTCGTAGTCAACGGAAAGCGGGAAAAAGTTAATGCCGGATCTTGCCTGCCGGCTCATTGTTGCCGTTGCAAACACTACGGTCTCGCCGTAGCGCACAAGGACAGATCCATTCGCTTGCGGCGAGAGATCTGAGAATTCAACCTCCAAAGGGCGCCCGGCAATTTCGGTTTTATAGGTTTTTACTTCCATTATGGTTTATTTTCTTTTCTTTCCTCTCGGAAGTTCAAGTAGAAATCTAGAACTCTCGTCTAAGTTAATAAATTCATCTGCTTTTTCTTTTAGTTTGCCAGATGCTGACCGGCCAAACGCCATGACTTCAACCTGCAGTCCGTATTCCCCCTCTTTTAAATATTCAACCAAGGGGATAAAATCGCCGTCGCCCGTAATTAACACGATCGCGTCGATCCGTGGCGCCAACCGGATTGCATCAATGGCCAGGCCCACGTCCCAATCGGCCTTTTTCAGACCGCCTGCAAAAACCTGGAGATCTTTAAATTTCGGCTCAATGCCGATTTTTGTAAGTGCTTCAAAAAAAGCGGCTTCCTCGCCACTCTCGGTCTTGATCACGTAGCCAATCGCACGCACCAATTTACGAGAGCTCACCGCGGTTTTGAGAAGTTCTTTAAAATTGACGCGTTTTTTATAGAGATTACGCGCCGAGTGGTACATGTTTTGAACATCAATCAGAACCGCCACTCGTTGTTCCCGATGCTTAATGACTGCCATTATTTTTTAAGACCAATTTTCTTAATGATACTAGTATAGCGCTTTTCGTTCTCACGCGCCAAATAATTTAGAAGAGCTTTTCGTTTTGAGACCATTTTTAAAAGACCCCGGCGCGAATGTACATCCTTGGGGTTTTTTTTGAGATGGCTTGCTAAATGTTTAATCTCTTCGGTCAAAAGGGCAATCTGGACTTCCGAAGAACCTGTATCGTCCTCAAAAAGTCTATATTTTTCAATAATTTTTTGCTTGGCTTTAGTTGCTAGCATGCCATATTTTAACATACCTTGTGATTTTGTTCAAGCGGCAATTTTGCACTATTTTTTATATGTTGTAAACGGAGATTGTGCGATGTTTGGAGAACGTTGCGCAATCTTCGAAATTTTGCGACATTTCATAATTTATAAAAATATTGCAAAATGGAAGTTGTGCAACCTCTCGATATAAAAACGCTTCATAAAGAATTTTTGGAATACTTGGAGATTGAGCGCGGCCGAAGTTTAAAAACACTGGATAATTATCGGCACTATCTGGATGGTTTTTTTGATTTTTCTAAGGTAAATTCTGCTACCGAAATAACTGAAGATGCAGTGAGGAATTTTCGATTGGGACTCAACCGCAGAAACCTTAAGAGGCGTACTCAAAATTACTATTTAATTGCGCTTCGCGGATTTTTAAAGTATTTGATAAAGCGCGGCATTAAGAGTTTGGCTCCAGAGAAAATCGAGCTTGCAAAAGTGGCGGAGCGCGAGATTGATTTAATTGGTGAAGACGAATTGGAACGATTGCTGGAAGAGCCACGGGGCGATTCTTTAAAGAATTCGCGTGACCACGCTATATTAGAACTTTTATTTTCCACCGGTCTTCGGGTATCTGAGCTGTGTGCGCTCAATCGCGATTCCCCGAATCTTAAAAAAGGAGAGTTTAGCGTTCGAGGGAAAGGAGAGAAAGTGCGAGTAGTGTTTTTGTCAGATTCGGCAAAAGATGCACTTAAAACATGGCTTAATAAACGAACTGATATAGATGAAGCTCTATTTATCAATTTTAAGCCCGGGAATATTCATTTGGGCGTGAAACGTCCAAATGAAGGATTGCGTCTCACTTCCCGATCGGTTGAACGTATTATCAAGCACTATGCCATAAAGGCAGGAATTTCTAAAAAAGTAACGCCGCATGTCCTGCGTCATTGTTTTGCCACAGACCTTTTAGCAAACGGTGCGGATCTACGATCCGTTCAGATGTTGCTGGGTCATGCTAATATTTCAACAACTCAAATCTATACGCACGTCACCAACCGCCAGCTGAAAGAAGTCCACCGTGCATTTCATGGGCGTAGGAGAAAATAAAAATTGCCAAGCTTAAAAATTTGTGGTATTTTTGTAATCAATGCCCTCGTAGTGAAACGGATATCACACGTGGCTTCGGACCACGGGTTCCGGGTTCGAATCCTGGCGAGGGCGCAGCAATAAATGAACTCCAAGATTCCAGAAGAAGTAAAAATAACCCTTGAAACGCTCGTTAAAGCCGGATATGAGGCCTATCTGGTGGGTGGATGCGTGCGTGACCTTTTGCGCGAAAATCCGCCAGCTGGCGGACCAAAAGATTGGGATATTGCAACGAACGCCAAGCCAGAAAAGATACAGAAAGTTTTTCCCAACAGCTTTTATGAAAATGAGTACGGAACGATTGGCGTAAAAACTGGATCCGATGATCCTACATTAGCCGTAATCGAGATAACCCCGTATCGGCTTGAGGAGAAATATTCAGACAAGCGCCATCCTGATGCGGTAAGGTTTACAAATAAACTTGAAGACGATCTTAAGCGTCGGGATTTTACGATTAATGCCATAGCACTTGATCTTGCAAAGGCCGATTCCCCCGTTGATCTGTTTGGCGGGCAGGACGATTTAAAAAATAAAGTTATTCGAACGGTTGGAACTCCCGAAGAGCGATTTGATGAGGATGCATTACGTCTTTTGCGCGCGATCCGGTTTGCGGCAGAGCTCGACTTTACTATTGAAGATAAAACGCGAAGCGCCATCCAAAAAAAGAAAGGACTTTTAGAGCTAATCTCTAAAGAACGGATTCGTGAGGAAGTAGTAAAGATTATTGAATCTGATCGCGCGATGAAGGGATTTGAACTGATGCATGAGCTTGAAATTTTAAAATATATTATGCCCGAGGTTGAGGAGGGTTGGAAAGTGGGTCAGAACAAACATCACATCTATACGGTATGGGAACATAATATGCGCGCAATGGATTATGCAGTAAAAAATAAGTGGTCGCTTGAGGTACGTATTGCAGCTCTTTTGCATGATGTTGGCAAACCTCGAAGCAAGCGCGGTGAGGGATCGGATTCCACCTTTTACGGTCACGAAATCATTGGCGCGCGTATGGTAGTCCAGATGCTCTCGCGTCTAAAATTTCCAAAAAGTTTTACAGAAAAAGTCGCTAAGCTTGTTCGTTACCATCTTTTCTACTACAACGTGGACGAAGTAACAGAATCCTCGGTGCGCAGACTTTTGCGTAGAGTTGGTCCTGAAGATATGGACGACTTAATTAAAGTCCGGATGTGCGATCGGATTGGCTCCGGCGTTCCAAAAGCTGAGCCGTATAAACTGCGTCATTTTCGCTTTATGGTTGAGAAATTGCAGCGCGACCCGATTTCCGTTAAAATGCTTAAGGTAAATGGTGAAGATGTGATGAAAATCTGTACTATCTCCCCTTCTCTTCGGGTGGGCGCAATTCTGGGGATTCTTTTGGAAGACGTGTTAGATGATCCTAAATTAAATACGAGAAAATATTTAGAAGACCGGACAAAAAAACTTTGCGGGTTTTCAGATAGCGAGTTAAAAAAACTTGCAGATAGCGCAACGCAGAAAAAAGTTGGCCTTGAGGAAGAGGCAGTAGGCGCAATTAAACAAAAATATTGGGTTAAATAACCATCCTCCTTCGCCAAAGGCTATGGAGGACAAGGCGGGATGTGGTGTAGTGGTAGCACGCAGGCTTCGGGAGTCTGTAGCCCGAGTTCGAATCTCGGCATCCCGACTGAATTAAAATAAATTTTCTTTTTTCTTTTGCAAATTTTTGTTAGAGTAAAATCTGTTTTGCTTTCTCGTCGAAGCTCTGATTTGCAATCAGAGCGGAGTCGGGGGCCTGTAGTTTATTTGTATTTCTTTATAATCTGGTAAAGTTTATTCATTCTTACTAATTCTCTCAAAATAGGATTTAAAGTAAAAAGAGTCACTATATTTAAATAATAGGATTCTGTAAGGTATTCTGACCGCTTTTCAGTATAGCATACCAATAAAAATAGCTCCGTTGAAACGCGAGGTGTTCAAAAAACTGCGTTTATATCGGGTTGTAGATAACCCCCTTTCTTAGATTGGTTGTTCCTTCCTCCGCACTACTACTCTATACTTAAACGAAAGAACACAATGTTAAAGAAACCTTGCTTTTCAAAGAAGCGCATACTTTCTATAGTCATAGCCTTTTTTGGGTTGAGCGGCTTAGTGTTATCCAACGGAAATGAGTATAAAAATTTATTGCAACAAGGAAAGATTTATCTGAATAGTGCAATGGTCAGAACCCATGGGATAACAATAGCTGACAGTGCTCAATCATGTAATGCGCTTTTTGAAAACGGCTATCAAGAGATTCTTTCTAAGGCAGAACAGACCCACGATAAAGTATTCATCGTGGGTTGCGGAGGAATGTTCTAGCTTGTAATATAGACTCATACAGGATGAGGCTATTGTATTTAGCGGCTTGTATTGTATTTACTTGTAG
>JADFMT010000037.1 GCA_022563755.1 Patescibacteria group bacterium
TTCGCGGCCGCATCCGCCAGCTGACGGACTACAAACCCAGATCGGGAGCGGCATTCCCCAGTAGCGTTCGCGCGAGATCGCCCAATCCACATTTTCCCGCAGCCACTCGCCAAACCGACCGTCCCGAATAAATTCGGGATGCCAGTGAATACGCGCATTCTCACGAAGCATCTTTTCTTTGACGGCTGTGGTTTTTAAAAACCACGAATCCTTCGCAAAATAGATAAGCGCGGACTGACATCGCCAGCAAAAAGGATAGCTATGCTCATAAGACTCTTCCTTAAAAAGAAGATTTTTCTTTCGGAGATATTCAATAATGATTTTTTCGGTCTCTGGGTCTTTTACATGCTTGCCAGAAAATTCTTTGCCGACCAGATCTTTAAAACGGCCGGCCTCATCCACGGTATGAACCGTCGGAAGACCGACTTTCTTTCCTAGCCGATAATCGTCCTCCCCATACATGACTGCGGTATGCACAATGCCCGTTCCTTCCTCCGTGTTCACAAAATCAGCCGGATAAATTTTATACGAATTGTCTGACTTTAACTGGGCGACTTCAAACAGCGGTTCGTATTCCATCCCGACTAGGTCCTCTCCGTTTCTCTCGCCAACTTTTTTGTAACTCTCGCCCAAAAGTTCCAAGCGATCCTCGGCTATAATCAAACGCTCGCCGTCCTTCTCAAGGATTACGTAGCGCGCCTTGGGATTTACGGCTAACGCGACGTTACCCGGCAAAGTCCACGGCGTGGTCGTCCATGACAAAATAGAAGTGTTTTCAAATTCTTTATCCTTTGCCTTTAAGCGAAACTGCACATACACCGAACGATCTTTGACGGTCTTGTATCCTTGCGCAAGCTCATGTGAAGAAAGAACAGTACCGCACCGCGGGCACCAAGGTAATACCTTATAGTCCTTGTAGAGATAGCCATTTTTTGCAATCTGCGAGAACACCCACCAGAGTGACTCGATATAATCATTGGTCATCGTGATATAAGGATGTTCTAGATCGAGCCAGTAGCCCATCCGGCGCGTCAGACGCTCCCACTCATCTTTGTAGAAAAAAACACTTTTCTTTGCTTCCTCAACAAATCTTTCAATGCCGATTTTCTCTTCGATTTCTTTTTTTGAGTGAACGCCGAGTTTTTTTTCGACCTCCATCTCGGTCGGCAGGCCATGCGTGTCCCAGCCGGCTTTACGTCTGACATAAAATCCCTGCATGGTTTTGAACCGCAAAATAATGTCTTTATATGAGCGCGCAAGTACATGATGAATTCCCGGCCGGCCATTCGCATAGGGCGGCCCCTCATAAAAAACAAACGGCTTCTTGCCCTGAGTTCGTCGAAGGATTTGCTCAAAAATTTTATGTTTTTCCCAGTAATCTAAAATTTCCTCCTCTGCTCTCGAAAATGATTTTGGTTTCTGTTCTTTATTATTCATAAAACTATACGTATTAACTATTACATCCTTTCGGGTGCAGAAATTCCTAAAAGCCACAAGCCATTTTTCATTGTGATGCTCACGGCTTGGGTGAGTGCGACGCGATAGGGTGCGGCGTCTCCGGAATCAATAATTCTTTCACGGGCATAAAAATGATTAAAGGCCCGAGCAAGATTAATCAGAAACGTTGCGATGTGGTTCGGCGCATACTCGGTGTTTGCGCGTTCAACTACTTCCGGGAACGCATACAAAAGCTTCTCGATCTCGGTAACTTTTTCCGGAACGGTTTTTGTAGAAGCTGTAATGGTGGCCTCGCCTGCCTTCTTAAGCACCGAGCATGCTCGCGCATGGGTGTATTGGAGATACGGACCAGAATCGCCTTCAAAAGAAAGCGAGGTTTCAAAATCAAAAATGATGTCTTTGCCAATCGATTGCTTAAGAATGGAATATTTTATGGCGCCAACCGCAATCCGATCGGCAACCGCTTCTTGCTCTTGGGCTACAATAGTTTCGCTTTCTTGCATTTTTTTAAGTGCCGATGCCTTCAGTTCGTCCAGGAGGGAATCGGCAGTAATCGCCTCTCCTTTTCTAGAGGACATCTTTCCGGTCGGCAAACGCAACATGCCATGCGGAATATGCTTTATTTTTTGAGCAATATCCGGATAGAGTTGCTTTAACGCTTCCAACACCACTTTGTAATATTCAGTAATCTCATTGCCTGTAACCACAAAAGAAAAGTCATGGGGATATTTTTCCTGTTTAATGAGCGCGAGCCCCAACTCCTTTGCTTCATAAGTAGGAAGTCCTTCTGAATTGATAAATACCCGCGTGTGCAATCCTGCTTTCTCTCCTCGAAACACAACCGCACCTTCACTTTTCTCAAACATATCTTTTTTAAGTCCCTCCTCTACAATTTTTTCTCCGCGCTTCCCGGTTTCACTCTCAAAAAAATAATAATCAAATTTGGTGCCGAGCCGCTGATAAATCTTCTCAAATTGATCCAGACTGAGCTTACGCCCCCTGTCGTATAATTGATTGATCTGGCTATCGCTTCGATCAAATATTTTTTTGTTGATCTCTGTAATTTCTTTTCTCGCTGCCTCATCTTCTTCATAAGCCCGATCACCTTTTACGTATGCTCTTCCTAAAAAATCCGTCGTGAGGTTTTCTTTCATATGCATCATTCCCCATATAGCTTTGGCCACGTGAATACCCGCATCACCCTGATAGTTTGCGCGCTTAACTTCTGCACCGCTAAACTCTATGATACGAGACAGTGCCTCGCCAATACTATTTGACATTAAATGTCCTATATGAAATTCCTTAAAGGGATTTGGATCTGTATATTCAATCATGATTTTTTTGCCTTTTAGTGTTTCGTTGCTTCCGTATTTTTCTTTTGCGTTAAGAATGTTTACAATATTTTCAATAAAAACTTTGTCTGAAAGATAAAAATTAATAAAGCCGGGGTCTGCAACCTCAATGCGTTCTACGCCGTTCATTTTTGCCTTTTCCAGATTGCTCTTCATTTCTTTCGCAACTTCAAGCGGATTTTTGCCCATTTTTTTTGCCGCAACCAGCGCGATATTTGATGAGTAATCGCCAAACTCCGAGCGTTCCGGGCGTTCAATTGAAAAATCAACCCCTCTCGGCGCTATTTTTTGAATCTTTTCTCTTATTCTTTCTCGAATCACAATGTCTATACTTTATCGCAAAAAATGGCAATAATAAAGGCATCGTGACAGCACTTTTAGATAATAAAAAAGTTCGGTTTGACTATGAAATCCTGGAGAAATTTGAGGCAGGCTTAGAGTTGAAAGGATATGAGGTCAAATCGCTTCGAAACAAACGGGGTTCTATTTTAGGCTCCCGGGTCATTGTCCGCGGAGGCGAAGCCTATATTGTCGGCATGGAAATACCGCCGTATCAGCCGGCCAACACGCCCAAAGATTACGACTCGCAGCGGACTCGAAAATTGCTTTTATCTAAAAAAGAGATTCATTATCTTTTAGGCAAAACTGAACAAAGAGGATTGACAATTGTGCCCATTCGTGTGTATACTAAAGGGCGCCACATTAAGATGGAAATTTCGGTTGTTCGCGGAAAGAAAAAATATGATAAACGCCAGAAAATTAAGAAACGCGACGCAAAAAGAAGAATAGAAATAACGTTGAAAGGAAGAATGTAGCTCTTCGACAAGCTCAGGACAAAATTTTACTTCGTAAAATTTTGGGGATGAAATGACTCGAAGGGGGTTTTAAACCGTAAACTTCACGCCGAGGATGTTTGGTTTCCTCGTAAATCTTCCAAACAGTTCTTAAGTGCAAACTATCAACCTGCACTCGCTTACGCTTAAATTAACGTAAGCCGCCCCGGCTCTTGTTGTCTCATAGGGAGCCTGGGGTGTCATATAACGAGGCTTGGCTGCAAAGCTGTTCCGATTTGCCGCGACACCAAAAGGAACAACGCGTGTAAAAATTTTGCTTTGTTTTTATTTACACGTTCAATCAAACAAAGCTACGCGTGTAAACGTTTCTGTCTAAGATCTCTTAACGCGGGTTCAATTCCCGCCATCTCCACAAAAATAAGAAAACCCCGCAACCGCGGGGATTTTCTATATTTTGGTAGGACCCTGAGGAGCGGAGCGACGTAGGGTCCAAAAATAAAAATAGGCCCGCTTTGTGTGGGCTATTTTTGTTTGTTTGAAATAGGTATGGAATTGAACCCGCGAAAGGGGGCCAGGGAAAACTGTATCCTTCGGAAGTCCGATTTCCGAAGGATTTATAAAGACGCTTTTTTAAATGGTTGTGTATAAACACAATCAGATTTTCTAATGATTTTGTGCTAAAATATAGATATAAGAGTTTTGTTGCATTTATTTATTTTTTAGCTCTATGACTACCAACGATAAAATTATACGAACATTTTTACGGATAGTTTTAGAAAAAGAATTGGAACAATATAAAACGGAAAAAAAACTTCCAGCAGAAATTTTTGAAGAATTTGGTGTCAGCCACGGGACAGCAAGAATAGATATCGCGGTAATAAATGGGATTATGCACGGCTATGAAATAAAAAGTGACCGGGACACATTAATACGCCTATCTGACCAGATGGACATATATAACTCTGTTTTCGACCAGATAACTTTAGTCGTTGGCAAAAGCCATCTGTATGATGCAATAAATATCGTACCGGATTGGTGGGGTATTATGATCGCAAAGTTTGATGCTGAAGAATCTATTGTGCTCCAATATATACGTGAGCCAAAAGACAACAAGGAACAAGATAGTGTTGAAATTGCTAGACTTCTATGGAGAGAGGAAGCTCTCGAAATATTAGAGAAAACTGGTGAGGCCCGAGGATTTCGTTCTAAGCCTAGGGATGTTATCTATGAAAAATTATCTACTATATTTGATCAACAGAATCTAGGGAAAGAAGTTAGAGAAGCATTATTTTCTAGGCGAGATTGGCGATCTGATGTACTACCAGTGCTAAATGGTGGTTAGTGCCCATAGCAATCCAATCTTCGCTGCGCCCCGTTCCTTTGATGGAAGGATTTTTTATATACTCGTGGTAATGTTTTGCTTTCTGCGCTACGTACTCATCTCCAGAGCTAAAAGCTTCTCCGTAAAAATATTCGGTATCCTCAACTAAGAGTTTCGCGTTTACCAAGTAGAGGGGGTAATCCCGGATTTTTCCTTTCATAATCACCCAGTCATTATCAATAGTATATTTAATACTGGTAGTTGAGCTGAAATATTGAAGAGACTCATTAAAGATCGGATTTCGAATGGCATAATCAGCAAAGATAGGAACTCTAGATAGTTTGTTGTCTTTTGCTTTGTCACGGGTGTATTTTAGCCAGTTTTTCCAATCAATACGCGGAAGAAGAGTGGGTTCATCTAATTTACACTTGGATAAGTTTGCTGGAAATGCTCCGCAAGCAAATATAAAATTTCTCCACTTCGTCAAATTTTTTATATTCTGACTTGAGTGCAAACATTTTAAATATTGATCACATTGTTCTTTGATATCGATAAGAAGATCAATATTTTTCTCATTTAGATCGAAGTCGGAAAGAAAACCATCGATCTTCTTACTTAATGCCTCAACTTTTTCGGTATCCGAAAGATCCGAGGGCGTTATTCGGAGACAAATACCCTGATCATATTCTTTAGAAACAGAGCAAATTGCCCTCTTAAGTTCGTGGTCGTCGCTTAAATTAAGAAGGGGAATTATTTTTAAGCCTAGATCAACCCCCGCAGTTATAATCTTATGCAAAGCATAAATTTTTATCTGAGTTGCTGATTCAGTGTTGTATAACAAACTGAAATCAACAAAAATTGGTCTTTTGCCCCATGATGCTAGAATTTCTTTTGGGATTTCCGTAATTCTTTTTGTTTTAAATTTTGCTACTATCTCTTCTAGCATTTCGGCTTGAGATTTTTTTATCTTTTTTTTCGGATCTTTATAGATTGGCACCATAGGCATCACTAACTCGATCAGCGGCGTTATTTGATCCCTGTCTTTTTCAGATAAGCCTTTAAGCGCTCTAAGTTCAGCGCGTTTCCATTTTAATATTGGTATGTAATGTTTTGAGTTGAACATGTTATTTTACCCCATCTTTCTTCAGGGAAATATTTTTGTGCTTTCGCCGCATTCACAATTTTGTTTAGATATACGTATTTCTTTCCTTTATGTCTGATTTGACCTGCAATTATAGCTACATGCACGCCAAGTTCTTTTGCAAGACTGTTAGCAGCTATAGAAGAAGGAATTAATTTTGCTGGACTAACTTCCCATTTAGCTTCTGGTAGTAAGGCTTCTTCTGCTAGTTCGTCTGCCTCTTTTTCTTTTTCTGTAATGTTAACGCCTTTTACTCCCTCAATTTCGTCGTAAAACAAACTGAATTCTTGATTGTAGTGCAAAGCAATATGTGCGAGTTCGTGCATCAGAGTAAACCAGAAATTATCTAGCCGATCATATCTGATAGTTAGACCAATAACCGGGTTTTTCTTGTTGAATAATATTGTTGCTCCGTCTAAGTAAGTTTTAGATAAGTGGGGTTTAATAACTAATACTATTCCATATTTCTTTAAATATTCTTGTACAAGAATCGGACTTTTTTCTTTCACGCTTAATTTCGTAAGTTCTTGCATAAATTCGAGAGTAATAGAACCGTGCTTATATTTAACCGGAGTTTTTATTTTTTTAGCTTTTTTAAGAATGGCAACA
>JADFMT010000010.1 GCA_022563755.1 Patescibacteria group bacterium
CCACCAGAATTAAAAATTTTCATGCCAAAAGGCATTTTAATTTGTCATAGCGGGCTACCTCGGGCTGGAACCGTGGTCGGTCAAGCCCTGTAAGGTGATTTTTAACTATTTAATTTTATCAAAACTAAGGTCCTCGAGCGTGTTCAAACGCGTGTTCAAAATAACAGTTAACTATATTTATTATTTGTTTGGATCATAAAGGTTTTTTTGTGCCAATGCTAAAACTTCTGTATTTATTGATTTAAACTTTTCAGGCATCTTTTTAACGACTTTACTAAGATTATCGAAATAATAACTCGGCATTCCCTTTTCTGCTATGTAATCTTTTATCTTCAGAATAGTACTCTCTTCTCCCCACCCTTTTTTAATATCCATTTCTAATTTTTCAATCATTTTTCTCATAGCACCTACTTGTCCCTTCTTTAAGTGTCCCTCGATTTCAAAATTTACCAAACTCCTTCGAAGATTAAAAGTCTTTTCCTCAAGTGAAATTATCTTTGCATTCATGGAAGATGATTTTTCATTAAAATCAGTTTTCAATTTGTTCGTTTCTATATTTGTAGATTTTTCTGCAGTGTTTATTTTGTTCGTTGTCTCCAATAGAATAATTTCCTTAAGTTTTATATTTTTTTTCTCAGAAACACTTTCTATCTTTTCAATGAGTGTTTTTTCTATCGATGCAATCTGATTCTTAGTCTCCAAAGTATTTTTTTCATTATTCTTCCTTATAAGCTCGTTCACATCATTTCCATGACTTTTTTTGAAAACCTCTAGAGATTTTCCAATTTTGTCTTCTGTAGATTTCAAAACTTGATTAACCTCTTTTTTTTGAGCTTCTAGTTTGTCCTCTTGTTTAATTATTTTTTCTTGTAGAGGCTTAAGATTAAAGAAATAAAAAACTCCAAAAAGAATACCCGCAAGAACCAAGACAGCGCTCATTGAGATACCTAGATATACAGCATTAAGTGACGCAACGTCATGCGTAAGGTTTATTAAATCTATGAGTGATACCGAGCTTGTTGATAGAGTTTCCATATTTTTATACTAACTCAAGCAATAAATTTGTATAACACGTTACCTACAAAGGTCTTCGTGCTAGCTGTTAGATGCGGGGGTACAAGGATTCGAACCCTGATTACTGGTTTTGGAGACCAGCGTTCTAGCCATTGAACTATACCCCCTAAATCCATTTACAGAATTTCTAAAATAAACCGCCTACAATAGATTAACATATTGTAAACGGTAATTCTTGTAAAGACTCATCACTATTTACACTAGTAGAATTTCTCTGGAGTCTTTCTCCATCTTTTCGCAAAACTTATCAAAAAGACGCTCGCATTCGTGTTCTGCAATACCGACACTTGCTAAAAAGGCAATAAATTTATCTCCTTTTTCTTCATCGGACGATCTACCAATAACTTCAAAGGCAAAAAGTTTCCAGTCAGCGAAATCACTGTCTATATCCTGGATGCCGAGTCGTATGGCATCCGTCTCGTTGTTGGCATCGCATGTCCCGTTGATAATCCGCAAATTCTTCGGTTTATCAGGAGAAAATCCAACAATAATCCATGCATACTCGTGAACTACTTCTCCTGCTTCATTTTCTTCTTCCATTTCTCTTCTCTCTTTCAAAAAGGTTTTTCAGAGTGTATATATCAAGTCCAATCTTAGTATGAGATAGCACATTATATAAGATTAAGTCAAGCTTAGCCTATTTTTTAACTTCCTTGTGAATAATGTGTTTTCTGCACCACTTACAAAATTTTTTGAGCTCGATTTTGCGCTCAACTTTTTTCTTATTTTTGCGCGACCAATAATTAATGCGCTTACATTCAGAACACTGTAATTTGATCAAGTTATCTTGGCTCATGCTTTGTTATTGTATCAGAAACGATGAAAAAATCAATTTAAGCCGAGGACGAGATTCGAACTCGTGACCTACTCCTTACCATGGAGTTGCTCTACCAACTGAGCTACCTCGGCATGCACTGACCAATATAACAGATATCTTAGAGCGAGAGAAGGATTTTTTAGAAATTTACAATAAAAAAAACCCTGTACCATGCGGTACAGGGTTTTTTGTTACAGGACGGCAAGTTTCTTTTCTAAATCCGGACTCAAGGTAAAAAGAGATCGGTGAATATCTCCTGAATATTCTTCGAGTTCATATCCGATTCGCTCACGGACACGTTCATCAAAATGTCCGGGTAAAAATCGGAGAGAGTCTTTAACTTCCTCTCCTGCCAAAATAAACGATTGTTCAAGCCCACACGAAGGAACGTATCTTCGGCACGAAAATACCTGCCCAAAAACCTCCTCCACTTCCCTACGATTGCGCTTATGGTCTTCAAATGCAATACGAGAAAGTTCGTGGGATTGCATCACAAAAATTCCACCGGGGAAAAGGCGTCGAGAGATCAGCTGGTAATATTCTGGAGTATAAAGATGAGATGAAACGCCCCCATCTCCTGGGTCTGTAAGATCAGAGATAATCAGATCGAAATACGTACGGTTCTCGCGCAAATACCTAAGTGCATCGGTAATAATAATACGAGCGCGGCTATCTTTATACGCATCCTGCCACATGGACGGAAGCCATTCCTGGGTTACTTTAATAACCTCCCCATCAATATCCACCATCACAGCCTCCTCTACACTTCGATAGCGAAGCACTTCGCGAAGTGTCGCGCCCTCGCCACCGCCTAAAATTAATACACGGCGCGGTGACTCTCCAAGCAAAATTGCAGCCGGATGCACCAAGGCTTGATGGTAAATTAATTCGTCACGCTCTGCACTCTGCACAGATCCATCAATGACAAACATCTTTCCAAAACCAACTGAATTTACAATCTTAATTCTTTGGCCAATCTGCGTTTTTTTACGAAGAAAAACGTACGGTTTCTTGATCAAAAAAGAGTTCATCACTAATGGACTTCCGCTTTCATCATGGAACCATCGTTTTCGCCCGATCCAAGGGAATTTCATATGCCCTCCTCTCTGTATTTAACTTGAATTTTCTCAATGAAGTCTCTTAAGAGACTTACATAAAAAGCGCAAAAACGCAACCGTAACTCTAAAGCACGCGCGCTTTTTCTTTAGATGTAAGATTTTCAGATAGTGCGCAGGGAGGGATTCCGTCGCTTCGCTCTTAGAACCCGTCGTCCCTCGATTTCGCTCGGGACTCCCTAGAAACCCCTCGGTTTCTAGCGCTCGCTTCGCTCGCTGTTTTCCGCCACGAGGAAAACTACAGTTTTCCTCGACCCCCTTTCGTGGGTTCGAATCCCTCCCAAATACGTAAACTAGAAATTCCTATACCAAAAATGGCATAGGAATTTCTATAAATGCGCAGGGAGGGATTCGAACCCCCGTAGCCAGTTAAGGCGCTTGGTTTACAGCCAAGTGCGATTGTCCACTCCGCCACCTGCGCAATATTCTCCATTATGCCCGAACGATCAATTTTCGAAAAGCATCTCCTCCTTTGTAAGATTTTATCTGTTGCTCTCGGCGCATTGCTTTGCTTCTTGTCTCAAATTCCTCAAAATGAATAACTTTATAGGGAGCACTAGCCTTTGTAGATTTCATCTCGCCTATATTGTGTCGCAAAAGTCGTTGATAAATATTTTTAGTATAACCAACGTAATAAGAGTCCTTATTCAGGCTTTTAAGAATATAAACATAGTACATAGCTATTTATGCCATTAAGGCGTCCCGCTTGCAGCGGGATACGATTGTCCACTCCGCCACCTGCGCAGCGTAGTCACAGCTACGTTCCTTTTATACCATAGCGCTCTCCTTTTTACGAGTTTGCCCGATCTTCGTTTTCGTTGAGACTACGAGCTCGCCCGCTTTCTCATCAATCACCAGACGATCACCGGCACTTACCGAGCCCGCAATCATGCGTTCGGCAATCGTGTTTAAAATTTTCGTCTGAATCAGACGCTTCAAGGGACGCGCGCCAAAGTTCGGATCATAACCCGTACGCGCAAGATAGTGCTTTGCCCCCGCAAGAAGCGTAAGTCCAATTCCCTTCTCGGCCAAGCGTCCACGAATCTCACTTAACTGAATATCTACAATACGCGAAATATTATCGTGGGTGAGCGCATTGAAAATAATGGTCTCATCCAACCGATTTAAAAATTCGGGACGAAATCGCGCCTCAAGCGCTTTTAAGATTTTCTCTCGCAAACCCCTTGCGTGATTGCCTTGAGAAAATTCTTCCTCGCCGGTCTCAAAGCCAAGCTTGCCCAATTCTTTGGAAAATTCTGATCCCACATTTGAGGTCATAATAATGATCGCGTTTTTGAAATTTACGTGCCGGCCTTTGGCATCCGTTAACCGTCCGTTATCCAGAATCTGAAGCATGATATGGAAAACATCAGGATGCGCTTTCTCAAGCTCATCAAAAAGTATCACCGCATACGGCCGGTGCCGAATCATCTCGGCGACCTGTCCACCTTCCTCGTATCCTACATAGCCGGGGGGGGAACCAATAAATTTTGAAACCGAATGTCGCTCCATAAATTCAGACATATCAAGACGAATAAGCGCCTTTTCGTCGTCAAACATAAATTCAGCAAGACGCCGCGCGAGCTCTGTTTTTCCAACGCCAGTCGGCCCCAAAAACATGAAAGAACCAATGGGACGATCCGGGTCGCTGATTCCGGCGCGAGACCGACGCACTGCATTTGCAATCTTGCTGATCGCCTCATCTTGTCCCACAACTTTTCGCTGAAGTTCTTCTTCCATGCGCAAAAGCTTTTTTGCCTCTCCTTCAAGCAAGTTCGTCACGGGAACGCTCGTCCAGCGCGCAACCACAGCGGCAATATCCTCGCTGCCGACTTTTTCTTTCAAGATGCTCCTGGACGTTTGGAGCTTTTTGAGGCGGGCATCTTCAGATGTCAGCTGTTTTTCGATTGCAGGAATCCGCGCGTAACGAATCTCGGCAACGCGTGTTAAATCACTCAAACGTTCTGCCTGATCGGCTTCCTGACGCAAGCTATCTAAATCTTTTTTCAGGGAACGAATCTGTGCGATCGTCTCTTTTTCATTCTTCCATTTAAGCTCGAGCCCTGAGCTTTGCTCGCGAAGATCATCAATACATTTTTGCGTCTTTCTTAACTTTCCTTTTGAAGCCGCGCCCCCCTCTTTCTTAAACGCCTCTTTTTCAATCTCAAGTCGCATAATCTCGTGGCGCGCCCGCTCAAGCTCTTCGGGCATACTGTCAAGCTCAAGACGCAAAGCTGAAGCTGCTTCATCAATTAAATCAATGGCTTTATCCGGCAAAAACCGATCGGTAATGTAGCGACTAGAAAGTTGCACTGCGCTTTGCAAAGCACCGTCGGTAATATGCACTCCGTGATGAATTTCGTATCGCTCCTTGATACCGCGAAGAATCGCGATCGCATCTTCTGTGGATGGTTCCTCTACATAGACGGGTTGGAAACGACGGGTAAGCGCGGGGTCTTTTTCAATATAGCGCTGGTATTCTTTGATCGTTGTAGCTCCCACGGCATGAAGCTCTCCCCGGGCAAGCGCCGGTTTCAATATATTAGAGGCATCAATGGCTCCTTCTGCAGCACCTGCGCCTACAATCGTATGGAGCTCATCAATAAATAAAATCACTTTGCCTTGCGACCTCTCAACTTCGCGTATCACGGCTTTGAGCCGCTCTTCAAATTCGCCCCGATATTTTGTACCAGCCACCAAAGCCGCCAAATCCAGTGCGATCAGCTCTTTGTCTTTGAGCGTATCCGGGATATCGCCGGATACGATTTTTCGAGCAAGTCCCTCAACCACCGCGGTTTTCCCGACACCGGCTTCCCCAATTAAAATCGGATTATTTTTCGTGCGGCGAGATAAAATCTGCATAATACGCCTGATTTCTTCTTCCCGTCCAATTACCGGATCCAGCTTATCTTCGCGAGCAAGTTTTGTAAGATTCCGTCCGTAGCGCTCAAGTACCCGCATCTTTGTCTCGGGTTCCAAATCAGTAATCCGACCATCACCCCGCAATTCCTCAAGCGCGCGCTTTACACTCTCGCGCTCAACATGAGCCGATGCCAGAATATTTTTTGCGCGAGACGTGACATCAAATAAAGCCAAAAAGAGATGTTCGGTTGAAACATATTCATCTTTCATAGACTCTGCGATCCGGTACGACGTCTCAAGCGCTCGGCCAAATTCAGCCGACAAAAACATCTGGCCAGAGGGCATAATGATGTTCGAACGTGTTCGAGTCTCAAAAAGCGCCATCACGGTATCTAAAAGCTCGCCCGGATCACTCTCTAATTTATCAAAAATCGCAGGAACAATCCCCTCGTCTTGTAACAACAGTGCGGCTAAAAGATGCAGGGCGTCCACCTGATTTTGCCCGCGCTCAATGGCAAGCTCATGGGCTCTGCGAATAGCCTCTTGGGCTTTAAACGTAAAATTTCCAAACGATGCCATAATTAAAAATTATTAGGGAGCTCGGATAACGTAACTTCTACGACCAACTCTTCGCTACCCCTTAAAACTTTTAGCTCAATGTTGTCGCCGACGCGCCTACGTGTAATCAGCTTGGCAAGCGTACTTTCTTTCGTAATCCTTGATCCTGCAAACTCGAGAATAATATCCCCTTCCCTAAGCCCTACTTCCATGGCCGGAGAACCATTTACCACTGCAGCCTCGCCATTTTTTCCTTTAATGAGTAGTGCGCCGTAATCTACGCTTAGGTCTTTTTGCTCTTTTATCTCAGGAGTTATCATAAGGTAACGAATCCCGAGAAACGCATAGCGGATCTCACCAAATTCACGCACATCCTTAATCGCTTTTTTAATGATATTGATCGGTAATGCAAATCCAACGTTCTCCGCCCCGCGCGCAACAGCCGTATTGATTCCAATTGCGCGCCCCATTAAATCCAAAAGCGGCCCCCCGGAATTGCCAGGATTAATGGCCGCATCGGTCTGGATAACCTCTTGCAAAATTTCGGGACCGGAAAATGCACCACTTGCAATCACGGTGCGACGAAGCCCGGAGACCACTCCAATAGAAACCGTATTTTGAAACTCACCTAAGACATTCCCAATCGCAACAACGCTCTGACCGACTCGAATACGGTTAGAATCACCCAGTCGAATATAAGAAAATCCCTCGCCTTTCACTTTTAAGATCGCGATATCCTGAATCGGATCGCGCGCCAAGACCTCTGCAGCCAGGCGCCTTCCGTCGTTCATCAATATCGCATACTCGGCTTTCTTGTCCCCCACCACATGACGATTTGTTACTAAAAATCCATCTTCTGATATAAAAAAACCAGTGCCAGAAGAAATTTGGCGTTTCTCGGTTCCTTTTTGCCTAAATTGCGGCACTCGAAATTCTTGAATTAATTCCGGTGGAATAAGTCCGCCAAATACATCGTCATCTTCAAAAGGATTAATAAAGAACTGTTCAATCACCGGGATGTCTTTAGTAGCAATGACGCTTACAACCGCGGGAAGGGTTTCGGCAACGATGTTTATCACCAACTCTTCCGAGGTAAGAATCGGTGCCGAGCGAGTATTGGCCACGAAGTCATTGGGGATTACTCTTTCAATAACGCGGCTGATTGTCTGCGTGATTTGAGCGGGCGCTTGATTAACTAAAGTAACACTAACAATGCCCGTTACTAATGAGGTAAAGAAGCTTACGAGAAGCACCAATAGAACCAATTGAAATTTTGTTAATTCCTCCATATTACTTGACTTTCATTTTCACTATGCTATAATATTAAACAAGATGCAGCGCTTTGTCAAGCAGATAAAGTGGATAAACTATTTAAAGTAAAGAGAGAAAAATTTTCATAAAAGCATCCAGCTCCTTTCTGGAAGTCCCTCTGCCAAAGGTAATCCTTAAATTACAACCCTCGCGTTTGCGGCCAAGTGCGCCGATCACATGCGAAGGCTTTTGACTTCTGGAGGCGCAAGCCGCCCCGTTCGAGACGCAAACGCCCTGCTCAGACAGCGCAACCAGTACTGTTTCGCTATCTTTTTCTGGTATAAAAACACTCAGATGATTCGGAAGTCTTTTCTCTTCCGGTCCATTCAAAAGCATTCCTGAAACACTGCTTTTTAATTGCTCCCAAAGGTAATCGCGGAGATTTTGAACTTTTTGAATATTTTTTGAATTTTTTCTCCAGGCTGCAAGAATTTCAATTGCTTTTGCGAACCCTACAATGAGAGGTACATTTTCTGTTCCAGAACGCAAACCATACTCTTGTCCTCCTCCATAGATAACCGGATCAAGTCGAATGCCATCACGAACATAGAGCGCGCCTATGCCTTTTGGGCCATAGATTTTATGCGCCGAGATAGTCATCATATCTACGCCGAGTTTCTCTACATCGATTTCTAAAAATTGAATCGCCTGTACAGCGTCCGTATGAAAATAAAGAAGCTGCGTGGGACGCTTGGATCGAAATTCGCGAATAATTTTAGAAATCTCAAGTATTGGTTGTATAACTCCTATCTCATTATTCGCATAGCCAATGCTTACAAGTACTGTATTCTCGCTGAGCGCTTTTTTTAATTCATCTAAATCAATCATGCCTTCTCGATTAACATCCAAATAAGCAGCTTCAATCAATCCCTCTTTCTCAAGCGCACGAATCGGCTCAAGAATCGAGCTATGTTCAATGACGGTTGTAATGACACGAGGAAGCGAAGCAGACATCGTGCGCGGATAGATTGCGCAGGCGCACGCTTTCGGTTCATCTATTGCCACCTTATCTCTATCCAAGCGCCGAGCACTCAGGCAGCGGCAGTAGTTAAAATCCTTTTTATTAAAAGACTGCCGACTGCCGGTATCCGCGTATGATGTCTGCGGAGCACATGACGAAAAGATGATTCCTCGAATCGCGAGATTGTTTGCTTCGGTGGCCGAAGCCGTAAAAATAATCTCACGTGGCATTTTCGCATTTAAAAATTTTTGAACTATCTCCCGCGCCTCGTCAATGGCTTTAATACTTTCTTGGCCACAAATATGAAGAGATGAAGGATTTGCATAAATCTTATTCCAATAGGGCTCCATAGCTAAAACCACCTCGGGATCAACCGGGGTGGATGCAGCATGGTCTAAATAAATTTTTTTTGCTCTTTTCATTCCACAGCTTCAACCCCCTTAACACTTGGGATCTTTGATTTTAATAATTCCTCCACTCCAGCTTTAAGCGTTACTTCCGAAAGCATACATCCGTTGCACGCACCCTTAAGTCGCAGCTTCACAATCCCGTCCTCAAATCCAACAAAATCCGCATCGCCGCCATGCATGGCAAGAAGCGGCCGAATTTCTTTATCTAAAATTTCTTTGATTTTATCCTGCATTACACCTTCAATTTATTCTCAACCTCTTCCCAGTCAATAATATTCCACCAGGCGGCAACATATTCAGGCCTGCGATTCTGATATTTCAAATAATACGCATGCTCCCATACATCAATAACCAGAATCGGCCTCAAACCATTAGTCAAAGGGCAATCTTGATTTTGAGTGGGCAATACGGAAAGTTTACCCGAATCGTCAACCACCAGCCATGCATAGCCGCTTCCAAAAAGACTGGTAGCAATTTTATCAAATTCTTCTTTGAACGAAGCAAAAGCTCCAAAGTCGCGATCAATCGCTTTTGCAATCTCACCTTCGGGTTCGCCTCCTCCGCCCTGGGCAGACGGCTTCAAAACCGTCCAGAAAAGCGAGTGATTATAATGTCCCCCTCCAAAATTTCGAAGTGGTGCACGAATCTCGTCGGGAACATCATTTAATGAACGGATTAATTCATCAACCGGCTTTTCGCGTACTTCAGAAGGGACTTTCTCAAGCGCAGCATTTAATTTATCCACATATCCTGCATGATGCTTCGAGTGATGCAGTTCCATAGTTTGGGTATCAATATAGGGCTCAAGCGCATTATATGCATAGGGTAACTTTGGTAGTTCGTGTCTCATAAGAAATAACATTAAGGATAAATTTGTCGGCCATCTTCATCATACAAAATAATGGCTTTTGTGGGACAAGATTTTGCTGCGGCGATAATCGTTTCGTTATCCGCTCCTTCTTTATCCAATACATACGCTTTATTCTCCTCATCCAGCGCAAAAACCTTGGGGGCAATCGCCACACAGCTTGCCGCTCCAATACAAAGTTCCCGATCCACCACAATTTTAGCTACTTTTTTATTTTCTTCGGCCATATATCTATCTTATTTTATTTTATGGTTGCGGGCAAGGTCCCTAACTGCTTCAAACCCAAAAAGGGCGCATTTGAGACGAGAAAGAGAAGGCGTAAAACCGATGAGCTTAAACATATCAGAGTCTTTAAATGTGATCACGCGCTTAATGGATTTCCCTTTTACGTCTTCTGAAAAAATGGATAGGGCTGCTTTAGATAAAATACATCCTTCGATCTCAAATTTGATATCGTGGATTTTCTCTTTCTCGATCTTTAAAAAAATATCTGCCTCGTCCCCGCAAAACGGATTCATGGCTTTTGTCTTCAGCGTTGCTCTCACCATCCGCCCGGCATTACGCGGATGTCTGGCATGATCCATAATTAATTCTTGATAGATGTCCATAAAACACTAGAGTTTAATACTAGTACTTATACTAGTATTTTTTATCTTTCTTGCCACACGATCCCCTTATTAAGCAGCTCCTTGAAATACACATCGACATCTTCCATTTCACAAAGTTCATCGCGCGTGCACCATTGATAGGTATCATGCTCCTCTTTATCAAGCCGTACGTCTCCTTCTACTTCACCAACATAAGTCAGGCGCACGATGTGACGAGAATCTCTTAGAATATCCTGGGCTGCAATCAGCTTTGGTTCTCCAACCAATTCTAGACCCGTCTCTTCTTTGACCTCTCTTTTCAAATTTTCAAGTAGATTTTTACCAATATCAATGCGCCCACCAGTTATATCCCATCTGCCTTGAATCTCTGGATACTTACTAAGCGAACGGCGCAGCATAAGGTACCGTCCTTCCTTGCTCTTGAGAAGTGCTTTAACACCAACTTGGAGCGTAATATTGTTTTTCATATTCTATTTCTTTCACTTGTTCGCTTCTTTAAAATACTTTGCAAACAACCATGAGCTGGATTGGATTTTGCCACCCCGGCCGATATTAAAAACCATTTTGCACTCAATTGATTCGCAAGTTGCCACTTCTGGAATATTCTTTCGGGTCCTGTCGCCGCCATTTGCAAAAATATTTGGCTTGATCTTTTTGAGATCCGCACACACGCTCATATCGCGTGGATCTCGGCGATGGCTAGTTACTATTACCCGATCCACGCACGCGAGCTCTTGGATAATTTCTTCTCGATCTTTCTCAGGCATAAAAACGTGCCCCTTTTTCTTTCGAATCCAGTGGTCATTATTGATGATTACCACCAACTCATCACTTAACTTCTTCGCGTTTTGAAACAATCGAACATGCCCCACATGCAACGGATCAAATCCGCCTGACACCGCAACAATCGATTTTTTCCTCATATCAATATACTGATATATTTCCTAATTTAGAAACTCGTCTTCTAAAATACGATATGCCTTCTCAAGCGCTTTACCACGATGGCTAATGGAATTTTTCTCCTCGAGACCCATCTCTGCCGTCGTTTTCCCAAGCTCTTCGCTATAAAAAATAGGATCGTATCCAAATCCGTTCTCACCCTTCGGTTCTCGAACAATTCTCCCACGGCAAACCCCATTACACGTTCTTATTTTCTCATCTTGAGGATCATAAAGTGCAATAACACAACGAAATTGAGCGCCGCGTTGATGATCAGGCACATCCTTTAATTCCTTGAGTAATTCTCTATTTCGATCTTCGTCCGTCCCCGACACATACCGCGCAGAATAAACGCCCGGCCTGCCATCCAACGCATCAACTTCCAAGCCCGAGTCATCGGTCAAAACGATAAATCCAGTTTTCTTGCCAAAGGTCATTGCCTTTATAATCGCATTACCCTCAAAAGTCATGGCAGGCTCATCCACTTCATAATCTTGTGGAAGGTTTCCTACATCATTTAAATTTAGAAATTCAAATGGTAATCCTTTTAATTTAGAGACGATCTCAGGGAATTTCCCCTTACTTCGCGTTGCAATTAATATTTTCTTTTGGGATTTTATCATATTCTATTTTTATTCATTTACTGCTTTTATATTTTTTCTACCTCTGATAAATGGAGGTTAAGAATTTTGTCTGAATTTTCAAAAAGAATTTTTCCGCGGAATTTTTTACCTGCTAAAAAGAGCGGGAACCAATGCTTATCATCGGGCCACATGGTATCGAACGGAAGTTCGTCTACATGGAACCACTGCGGCCGCATCTCGTCACTTTCTTTTGGCTCGCCATCAAAATCATGACCCCGAAAAATGTGGACTTCAAGGATTTCTGGATCACCCTTAAATTCAAAATCTAAAATACCAACTCGTTCAATTTTATGGGGCATAATTCCTGCTTCTTCCTGAATTTCCCGTTTGGCTGCTTCTTCAATCGCTTCTCCTTCCTGAACCTTTCCTCCAAATCCATTCCATCTTCCTTCTCCAAATCCCCGCTTTTTCATTCCCAATAAAATATTCGGGTGCTGATAAATAAGACACAATGTCAAAACCTTTTTCATATAGTTTTACTTCCCTTGAAAAAACTTAATCGTGGTTGCTACATCTTCGGAAACTCCATTAATACATTCGTAATTTCTAACCTCTTCTTCATTTACCCATGAGTGATCAACAAAAGCTCCTGGCTCTGGGCAAACCTCGCCACCTTTATATTTTGCCGCGAACTTTACAAGAACCACGGGGATTTCATCGGGCCTTACAAATGCAACGCTATTTATGTACTTCAACTCTCCATCAATCTCTATGCCGGCTTCTTCTTTAGTTTCTCTAACCAGTAAATCTTCTACTGCGCCTTCAAAATCAAGCACATCTCCATTTAGCCGTGTGGGACTCGCAATATCTAATTGCTCCCACTCGAGCTTGCCTCCTGGTACTGCATATTTCCCGGGATGCACTTTTTCTCTCTCGCTCCGTTTCAGAATAAGACATCGGCCATCGCTTTCTCGATAGACAACTACATTTGCAACAAAGTAGAATAGCTTATTCTTCTTTGCGTTTTTTAAACTTATTTTTTCTGCTGGCATACGCTTATTTTAATTCTAATGCTACTAGGCCATACTTTCTTATTTTTTCGCGATAACCGGGATAACGATAATACGAATTCTCTAATTCTTTCTTTGAAGACAAGCTGGGCATAATGTCTTTTACTGAATACTTATGAAGCATCGCAGTAATTGTCTTGAAAATCTGTATATGCTTTACTTTCTTTTCAAATGTATCTTCTCCACATAAGAACACGACAACGTCTCCTGCCTTCATATCTCGATATCGTATGGTTGCCGCACGCGTTTCCACTTTCTTTTTACCATTCAAAATGGCTTTGAAAATATCTTTGTCTGCTTTGCGAAAACGTAAGGTATATTTCCTCATATTCGTGTATTAACGAAAAGCGAATTTTTTATGGATTTCCTTCAAGGCATTGATAAAAATATCAATCTCTTTTTTGGTGTTATAAATGTAGAAACTTGCGCGCAGAGTTGCGGGAACCCCTAAGTGCTTCATGAAAGGTTGGGCGCAATGATGTCCGGCCCGGAGGGCAATACCGTGCTGGTCCAAAAGACTTGCCGCGTCATGCGGATGTATACCTTTAACATTAAAGGATATGATTGCGGTCCGGGCTTGAAAACCTTCCATACCGAGAAGATCAATAAAATTGAGTGCTCGCATGTGCATCAGGGCATATTGAAGAAGCGACTCTTTATGCCTATAAATATTTTTCATTCCTATTTTTTTTAAATAATCAATTGCCTCCCCCAACAAGATCGCGCCTTCAATATTCGGGGTGCCTGCCTCAAACTTCCACGGAAGCTCGTTCCAGCTAACATCGTTCACACTTACTTCCCGAATCATCTCGCCGCCTGATAAAAAAGGATCGAGCGATTCTAAAATTTCTTGTTTGCCGTAAAGCGCCCCGATGCCTGAGGGTGCAAGCATTTTGTGGCCTGAGAGCGCAAAAAAATCGCAGCCGATTTTTTTCACATTAACAGGCATATGCCCTGCACTTTGGGCGCCATCCACCAAAACCATCGCTCCCACTCGATGTGCCTCTTTTGTAACTTTCTCAACCGGATAGATATAGCCTGAGACATTGGAAATGTGTGCGACTGCCACAAGCTTTGTTCTTTTTGAAATCTTCTTATTAAAATCATTGTAGTCAAAATTACGCCGAGGATTCAAATTGACTACATCAAGCCCAATCCCCTTCTCTTTTGCAAGACGCAACCATGGCACAAAATTGGAATGATGTTCGGAAAGAGAAATAAGAATTCTGTCTCCTTTTTTAAGCCGCGAGGCAAACGAATACGCAATCAGGTTAATCGCCTCCGTAGCATTACGGGTAAAAATAATCTCGCGCGGGCTTGCAGCCCCAATAAAATCAGCGATCTTTTTACGTGCTTCTTCGAATTTTTCTGTTGCTTCCTCAGCTATTTTATAAACCCCGCGATGTACATTCGCATGGAACCTACCATATTGTGATCTTAGCTTTTTAACAATGATATCCGGCTTTTGGGTAGTGGAGGCGTTATCAAAATAAATAAGAGCTTTTCCATTAATGCGTCTTTTTAAAATGGGGAAGTCTTTTCTTATTTTATTTGCATTGAACATAGTCAAATTTATCCATAAGCGGATTCATTATCTCATCCCATCCAAATGGATGGGGAGGATCCAAATTGAAAAACGGAGCCAACAAAAAACCCCGCGCCTTTAAAATCTCTGCTATTCTCGGCTCAATACCACGGCTCGCCAAATAAAAAAGTTCCTCTTCATTCACCCGAGAAACCGCTGCTGCATGAGTAGCTCTTTGTATTTCTTTCGTATGTATTTCCAATCGGGGATCGATTCGCGCAGAAGATTCTTGGAACAGTAATGCCCGACCATCAAGATGTGTATCAGAAAAATGCGCTCGTTTCTTCACGTTTACCTCGCCTACTATCTCAACAGTGCTTTGGTTATACATAAACCCCCGTATAATAGTACGCGATGACGAATGTTTACCATGATGATTAACAATCATATTAATATGAAAAGCGTCATCCCCGCTTCCTGCAAAAAGAAAAAAGTTATTAAGATGACTATTGGTTTCTAAATCAAAAAATATATTACAGAGTGCTACTTTCGGTTTATAAAGAAGCCAAACAAAGGTCTCTTTCCTATTCTTTGCGATTCGAATATGTTTCTCTATTTTATTTTTCGTAATATCAACGATCTCCATAATGATGCTAGCCGATATTTCCTTCCATCTCCAGGCGCAAAAGATGATTAAGCTCGGCGGCATACTCCATCGGCAGTTCTTTTGACAATTCATCCAAAAAACCAGAAACCAAAAGACCCATGGATTCAGTCTCCTTAAGTCCGCGGCTTGCCAAATAAAAAAGCTGATCTTCGCCGACTTTAGAAACCGTAGCCTCGTGTTCTATTGTGGCAGTCGGTTCTTTAATACTCATGGTAGGATAGGTGTCAGATCGAGATTTATTATCCAGTAAAAGAGCATCGCAAACCACTTTGCTACGTGCTCCTTTTGCTCCTTTAATAATTTTTACGAGCCCGCGATAGCTTGTCCTCCCTCCATCTTTGGCAACAGACTTGGAAATGATACGGCTTGAGGTTTCGGGCGCTAGGTGAAAAATTTTTCCGCCCGCATCCTGATGCTGGCCTCGACTTGCATAAGCGACTGAGATTATATCTGCTTTTGCCTTCCGACCCCGCAAAAATACGCTCGGGTACTTCATCGTAACCTTTGATCCAAAATTGCCATCAATCCATTCAACAAAAGCTTCCTCCTCCGCAAAAGCGCGCTTGGTAACAAGGTTATAAACATTCTTTGACCAGTTCTGAATCGTGGTATAACGAACATGCGCACCTTTTTTCACAATAATCTCGACGACCGCGGAGTGCAGAGAATTACTTGAATAACGAGGAGCAGTACATCCTTCAATATAAGAAACTTCGGAACCTTCCTCGGCAATAATCAAGGTACGTTCAAACTGTCCCATGTTTTTTGCATTAATACGAAAATAGGCTTGGAGTGGCATATCAACCTTAACGCCTTCGGGCACATAAACAAAACTGCCGCCTGACCATGCAGCTGAATTGAGGGCGGAAAATTTGTTATCGGCTGGAGGGATAACTGTCCCAAAATATTTTTTGAAAATCTCTGGATATTTTTTCAGTGCCGTATCCGTATCGCAAAAAATAACGCCTTTTTCTTCCCAGTCTCCCTTTAAATTATGATAAACTACTTCGGATTCGTATTGCGCAGAAACCCCAGCAAGAAATTTACGCTCCGCTTGTGGAATACCCAATTTATCAAAAGTGTCTTTAATTGTTTTTGGTACTTCAGACCACTTCGTCCCCTGCTTCTCGGATGGCCGAATAAAATAGTAGATATTGTTAAAATCCATGGGAGATAAATCTGCGCCCCAAGTCGGCATCTTTTTTTGGAAAAATATTTCAAGTGAACGCAATCTGAAATTGCGCATCCACTCGGGTTCGCTTTTAAGATACGAGATTTCCTCAATAACTTTTTGAGACAATCCTTTGCCGATCCGATGGACATAGTTCTCCGGATCCCGAAAACCGTATTGGTAAGTATCAAATGATTTAAGATTAGTTTTAGACATTTTTAAATTGTTCGTATCCTCGCTTTTCTACATCCTTTGCTAAATTTTTAGATCCTGATTTCACGATCCTACCATCAATCATAATGTGAACCTTGTCAGGAACAACATATTTTAAAACTCTTTGATAATGCGTAATTAAAATGATAGCTGTGTCTTTTCTTATTTTTGATATAAACTTACCCGCAGTTTTTAGGGCGCCGATGTCGAGCCCAGCATCAATCTCGTCAAGAATCGCAAGTTTTGGTTTTAGTGTTTTCATTTGAGTAAGTTCAATTTTTTTCTTCTCCCCGCCTGACGAACCCTGATGAACTGAGCGCATGATAAACTCATCATCAAGTCCTAATGCTTCCAGGTTCCCGGATAAGTCTTTTCGTAGGTCAAAAATATTGAAATTGTGTTTTGGAGCAATCTGCTTTTCCTTCGCTGCCTTCATCAGGCTCAAGAGACTTACCCCATCTACAGTCAACGGCGATTGAAAACCCAAAAAAATTCCGCGGTTTGCCCGCTCGTGCGTTTTCAAATGGTTGATTTTTTTGCCTTCAAAAAATAGATGTCCGTGGGTAACATCATATCCAGGGTGTCCTAAAATCGCAAATGCAAGCGTGCTTTTCCCCGACCCGTTCGGACCCATAATGACATGTACCTCGCCTGCTCGCACTTTTAAATCCACGCCGTTTAAAATTGGCTTTCCATCGGCGCTTACCTTAAGGGCGCGGATTTCAAGAATCGCCTGCATAAAGCTAGGGTACCTCAAAACTTCACGCCTTTCCACCAAAGCTTAAGTGCTTTATGAAAGGGGAGAATGCTGAAAAAATATTTTAGGGCAACCAGGCGTTTAAGCGCCCAGGCAAAAAATCCTTCAAAGCGAACCCAGCCCAAATCGGCTAAGGCGTAATGGCCGCCCAGAGGAATAATAAATTTGGATTTATACGGATGATAGACGAAAATATTGCGGCCATGCAAGATCCGCTTAATGATGTAAGCAACATACTGACCTTGAGAGATGGCGGTTTGTGCGGTCATCGGCAAGGGTTTTCTCTCAAAAGCCTCGCAAAATGCAACGTCGCCTACGGCAAAAATGACCGGATCTAAATTAATCTGTAAATACTTGTTGACTACAATACAGCTTCCTTTTCCTAAATTCAGACCAGAAATTTTCTCAGCTAACGGGCAGGCTTTAACGCCGGCAGTCCAGATAAAAACATCATAATGAATGGTTTTACCGCTTTTGAGCTCGATCACCCCGTCTTTCACATCAATCACGGGATCAGAGAGGATTGCTTCAACCCCTAAATCCTGGAGTCGTTTCTTTGCTTTTGCACGAACCCACGGATGGGTATTTGAAAGAAGCGACCGAGCAGCCTCGATCACCAAGATAGAAATATTTTTCATCGGGTGGCCATGAATTTTTGCAAGATTTTTTACGCACATCGCGAGCTCGGATACCACCTCACATCCGCTAAATCCTCCACCGCCGACTACAATCATAATGTTTTCGTGTTTCGCTCTTCTTGAGAAAATTTCATCAATCGCATTTCGGATATTGAGCGCGTCAGCCGTAGTTTTTAATTCAAACGCTCGCTCGCGCAGCCCTGGAATTCCATAAAAGTTGGTGACAGAGCCTGCTGCCAAAATAAGCCAATCATAAATAATGGTTTTGCCTGAAGCCGTCCGTACCGCTTGGAAGGCGGCGTCAATCCCTGTAACCTCGTCACGCACCAACTCCACATTTTTCTGTCCTTCAAAAATTTCGGCAAGCGAAATTGTAACGCTTGAGAAAAGGAGACTAAACTTTGCCGGACTCAAATGCCCCTTCCTGTGCGTACCACGCAATATCAATTTATAGTAATCGCTCGGGTAGGAGTGGAATCCTTGTTTATCAATGATGATGATCTTAAGGTCATAAATATGGCGCGCCAAATCCAGGGCTGCCCGAACTCCTGCAAATCCCCCGCCAACGATCACCACGCGTTTTTTATGCATGAGTATATTTTACCCTGCCTGAAATTTTATTTCTAACAGGGCCTAATTTTTTTAAAAAGAAAAAGGCCCTAACAGAGAAGTTTTAATACACTCATCTCTGTTAGGGCCTGGATTGGTTTCTAGCGCTAGCGAAAAAGCGAAGCGGCCTTAATTGTCCCGCCTGCGCTCTTCCGTCTCGCGAGCGGGCATCTCGAGAGGGCTCGTCGCAATCCGTCCGGCCTTAATTTCCTCCTCGAGTTCCCGGCTGTCCACGTCCACGTCCTTCTCACGAAGATTCATGACCATGACGTTGAGTTCATCGGCGCTCGGTAAGGACGCGAGCACTTCGCGACGAAGTGCTCGCAGTTCATCGGCACCGAGTTGCCGAGCGAGTTCGTCGCGATAACACTCGTCACTGTCAGGAATCTTACGACCCGCCACAGTCCAGCACGCACGGAGCGTGCCGTAATCGGTATGTTCGATTCGTTCAAGAATTCTCATACCACGCCACGACTGGATCAGTAAACAAGGCCCCTCAGAACCCCAGATGGTGCTCTCGCGCTCACCAGGAAAAATGAGGCCGACCCCCAACTTCGCGAACTCGCCTTCGTGATTTGCACCGACGAATGGAATAACCTTCCTATGCTTCGTGTCAACGAATTTTTCCGATCTACTTCCTCGCATTGCTATCACTAGACTCATTGTTTTTTGCTCCATTTTAAGGTTCTCCTTTGCCACGATTCTCTCGCGACAGAGGTTTCCAGCTTTTGGATAACGCTTTATTCTAATATAATTACTGGTTTATGTCAAGCTCGTTGAGCAGAAAACGATAAACAAACAAAAAATGAGCCGGGGAGAGGATTCGAACCCCCAACCTACGGTTTATCTCGCTATTCCATTTTAAGCCGCCCGTCGGACTCGAACCAACAACCTATGGTTTACAAAACCATTGCTCTACCAATTGAGCTAGGGCGGCACATTAACGAGGAGCGGGACTCTACCATTGAGCTACCCCGGCGCGGCTTATTTTTTTCGGCGCGGCCGACGGAGACGATATTTTTTCGGATCGGAAAGTCCCAGTCGGAATTTGCGTACCTCGTTCCAAAATTCAGAGTTTTTGCTTTGAGTCGCGCCCAAAATTTTATTAGCCCCAGGGTTTTTGATGACATCGGGACCCAAACTTTTTCGATTGCCATTGCCATTTTCTATGGCAATGCGCCGGCCGCGAAAATAATCGGAAAGGCGGTGAAGAATATTTTCAACTCTCAGTACCAGCATTCGAAATTGTCTTAATCCCTCCTCACCCAGTCCCAGAAGTTTTGGATGGATAACGGTATTAAAAAACTCAACGAACGGTCGGAACAAAGAAACATACAGAAAATCAAAGAAAGGCGGCAGATACTCAAGCTGCCTTTTTTGCTCCTCTCGATCAAACGTTCGTACGCGTGAAAAGTGCCGGGCAAAAAGGCCAGTAAGTCCTACCAGTCCTAAGAAAAACAAAATGAAAAAATAACTTAATGCGCCCGTCATTAAAGCTCTAAACGCATGAATTGAATAATCTCAATATTCTCTCCAAATTTCGAAATCGCCTCCTTCATGTGATCTTCAACCGTTTTTTGTGGATCTTTAATAAATGGCTGCCTCAAAAACTCCTCGATATTTTTCGGAGAGGTTGCAGCCACCTGCATCGCAAATTCGTGGGCAAGAGACTGAAATTCCTCGTTTCGGGCAACAAAGTCTGTTTCGGTCTTCACCACAATGATCGCCCCTAGTCGACGATCTCCATGAACGTAGCTATCTACCACACCCGCATGGGTCTCGCGACTAGATTTCCTGCGAGCAATTTCTACTCCTTCCTTGCGCAATGCCCGAACCGCAGCATCAAAGTCGCCTCCGGAATCCTCTAAAGCCTTTTTGCAACTTGCAATGGATGCTCCGCAAAACGAGCGTAATTTTCGGATTGTCTCAAGATTTTTCATTTTTTGGGACGGCTCCCTTATATGCCGCGGTCAGTCTCTCTAGAATATACTTAACACTCGAGGGCGCGGAATCATTAGCCGGAATCGCGTACGTTACCAATTCCGGATTACAATCACTACTCACAATGCCAACTCTTTTAATTCCGAGCTGCGAAGCCTCTCGGGTAGCGATTGATTCTTCGCACGGATCTACCAAGAGTATGGCCTCCGGAAGTTTCCTTAATGATACTAAACCAGCAAATTTTTGTTCAAGCCGAGTAATTTTTTCGGAAAACTCCAGCTGCTCTTTTTTTGTGTATTTTTCAAGTTCACCGGAAGAACGTTTGGTTTTTAAATCCTCAAGGTAATCCAGACGCTTGCGGATTTCAGAAAAATTGGTAAATAGCCCGCCCGGCCAGCGACTCGCCACATAGGGCATATTTAATTCCTCTGCGGCCTTCTCAATCAGGCTCGAAACTGCCGGTTTTGTACCCACAAGCACTAAAACTCCCCTTTTTTCCGCAAGATCTTTTAAAAACCGTTCGGCCTCCTCAATTTTTTTTCGCACCTCTTCTAAATCAAACACCTCAATGTTATTTCGCAGACCAAAAAGATAGGGTTGCATTTTCGGGTGCCGGCGGGTCCGGGAATACCCAAAATGCACCCCTGCTCGAAACATCTCCTCAATCTCAGGACTAACCCCCTGAGATTTATTTTCTTCTTTTGTCTCCATCTCTGGCATCGTGAATATAGTACGCGAAAATTACCCTAAACGCAATGGGGTTGTTTTTTTGACCTTGCCTGCTACCATAAGAACTGTGAAAAAAGGAATTCGTCTCCCGATTTTGTAAATAAATCTTTTGATATATACAAAATCGGGACAAAATTATGAAGAAAAATATACATCCAAATTACTACCCCAAAGCAACCATTAAGTGTGCGTGCGGGAAAATCTATCGGGTGGGATCCACCAAAGAAAAAATCGAGGTGGAAATTTGTGCTGCCTGCCATCCTTTCTTTACCGGAAAAGAAAAGCTGATTGATATTGCGGGCCGAGTTGAAAAATTCAAAGCAAAGCGAGCGCGAGCACAAAAAACCGCAAAAGTTAAAAAACAAAGAAAAAAATAACTACATGAATAAAGATCTTCAAAATACTCCGCCGGAGAGTATCATTCTTGAAATTCGGGCGGGTGCGGGCGGCAAAGAAGCGTCACTTTTTGCAAGTGATCTTGCCACGATGTATACCAAATACGCTCAGAAGCAAGGATGGAAGACGACCCTTGTCAGCTCCTCACCCAGTGATCTTGGCGGCTACAAGGAAATTATCATTGAAGTTGCAAATCCCGAAGCCTATCAAACATTAATTCAGGAATCTGGCGTGCATCGGGTTCAACGTGTTCCTACAACCGAGAAAGCCGGACGCATCCATACCTCAACAGCATCCGTTGCAGTTCTTCCGATGTATCCTGCCCAAACACTTGAGATAAAACCGCAGGATCTGGAAATTACGTTTTCTCGCGCAGGCGGACCCGGAGGACAAAACGTCAACAAAGTAGAAACCGCGGTTCGAATTCTGCATAAACCGTCGGGAATTATAGTACAGTCTCAAAGTGAACGTTCACAGCAAAGAAACCGCGAGCGCGCAATGGATATTCTTCGCGCAAAACTCATTGAAGCACAAAAAGAAAAAGAGACAGGCTCTCTTGCAAAGGTTCGTCGAGAACAGATCGGAACCCAGGATCGCTCAGAGAAAATCCGAACCTATAACTTTTTGCAAGACCGCATTACCGATCACCGCATCAAAAAATCCTGGCACAATATTGAAAAAATCTTGGACGGCAATCTGGATCCGATTGTTAAAGCATTTAAAAAACACAGCCAATAAAAAAAGCCCGGACTAGAATTCAAATCTAGTTCGGGCTCTATTGAAATCTGGTTTGTGTAATTTATTACTTGAAATTAAATCGAAGTCCGACGGAAGTAATTCCCATGAGGTCCAACGGACCGGTGCGGACGTAGCGATGATTTACAACCGCTGACCACGCATCGCCGACTGGCAATACCAGTCCTACCTTGAAACCGCGTGCATTTCCGATCCAGTTACAGCAAGAACTCTTCCAGTACACCCCGCCTACCACTGCCGCGAACAAAAAACGATAATGATGAGCAGAGTCGAGGGGAATTTCAATGCCGGGCTCAAACCAAAAAAGCATGACATCGCCGATGAGTAGTCTATCTGCCGATTTGCCGCCGCGCTCCGATACAGCAGGAACATGAAACTGCCCAGCCCCAAGACTAAAATACCATGACGCATTGGGAACTCGAGCAGAAAGACTTACAAATGCTCCTCTTGTACCAGAAACACTGTTGTCGTCGAATACGAGAACCGTATCCGCCACAAAAGCAACGGGCACCTCGACGGTTAACGACACATCCGAAGCGTACACCGATGACACCGCACAGAAACTGACCAACATCAACGCCCCTACAAAGAGACTAAGAATTCGGTTCATTTTCAGCCCTCCTCATGAAGGATTTCTTCAAAGTACTACATGAACTTACACTATACATTATACACCAATAAATAAAAAAGTCAAGCCCTTTTGATTAAGCTTGACTTGAGCCAAATGCCTCAAACTGAGGTGTTTTTCGCTAAAGGATGCGCCTCTGCGCGTTCAGGAAAAAGGTCCGAAGACCGATCGCTAACGCAAGGACGATACCGAAAACAAGAATGGACAGGAGGCCGACGACGAAGCCGAAATGCAAACCCAGCGCTATCCCAAACCCCAGGGCACCTGCAAAGCCGTAGCTTACACTAAGGCGTGAATCGAAAATTAATCCCGCGGCCAGCGTAACCCCAAGAGTTCCAACGAACTGGTTGAGCGCATCAAGGAGAAACTCTATGAATGTATCGATCAACCGAGATACGAAAGCGATCAAGGCAATGACAACGCCGAAAAGAAAACTTACGGCCAAGCTGCCGGCTACGCCAAAAACCCAAACCAGAAAAAGGCCGCCGATCAAACCGCCCACGAAACCTAGAACAGGAGTCACAATCCAATCACCCCAATCTTTTTTGCCAACTGGCGCAAGAACCCGAAACAGAAACACAAACCCACATGCAAAAACCGGGACTGCCGCGCTGTCCCACCAACGGGAGATGCTAAACGGAAGCTCTAGCGTCCAGCCGGATATACCGAACGGAAACCACGTAACCCAATCTGGAACCATTCGAAATGAATGTGCTTTCGGAACGTCGCCAGCAAAAAAATACCAAACCAACCAGAAAATTCCCAGCACAATAGCTACAAAAACAGACCAGCCTACCATGGCCTTTGTTATGCTTCGATTCATTCGAACCTCCTCTAAATGATGAAAAGATCAATTTAGTACAAAAATCTACTAGATATGATACTGATTAGTATTCAGAAAAGCAACAGCCTCAACCTCCTAAAATAATATCCATCTGCTCTTGGTATTTTTTTGCAAGCGCCATCACATCATCTCCGTAAAAAGCATAAGCTGATTTATACCAATTTGAACCAGCAAGGTATCGAAGGGCGGCCCTTCGCTCAGCAGTATAACCGCCTGCCGCAGCTCCGTTATCCTTCAGCAAAAGCGCGGATGCCGCAAACGCATCCCCTGGATCCCAAGGATTTGGCGGGTTGTGACCAGTTGCTTTAGCAATTCTTTTTTTATAAAGCTGCCAGGTGGTGGGCATAAATTGCGCAGGCCCCATCGCACCTCCACAATATCCATACCACGCTTTTCTAGATACGGGCATTAAATTTGGATCCAGCCCAAGCTCGCTCGTAATTTTCTCAAACGCAGTGCGCTGCTTTGTGCACCTGCGATGCGCCATGTCAATCTTCCAATTGCCGGTACCCACATTGGCACCGAGATTAGACTCCTCTGCAATCACGCCCAATAAAAAGGCTGGCCGCACGCCGGTTGCCCGAAAGGCACGATTGGCAAGCTCTACAGCTTTCTCAAACGGAATGTCGGGAGAACCGGTAAGTAAGAACAGTTGGCTTCGGATGACTGCGGCATCTTTTTGGCGCGACTTGAGTAATTTTTGATACTCTGCTTCCTTGCCTTTTGTGGCTTTAAGCAAGTTCTTTTTCTCGCCCTCTCGCTCCTCGATTCTTTTTTTCTCTAAAAATTGTAGCCCCCGTAACTGAACCTCCTCTGCTTTTCGCGTCACAAGATTGTCAATTTCCTCCTCGGTGACCACTTTTGTCTCCTGAATGTTTGCAAAAGACGCATGCACCGCTCGCTGAATCGCATCAAAGTTATCAAGCTCCACAAAAAAATCAGACAGCGTTCCGTACCCGAGCATGGCCTCAATCAGTGCGGTCTGATCCAGCTCATAAATCCGGCGCAAGAGCTCCCCTAACGATGCTTTTTCCTTGTCAATTTTTGTCAGGAGCTCCTCAACCATTTCAGACTTTTCGCTGATGCCATCCGAGATCCTGCCAATCACAATGTTACGCGCCCGGATCCCAAGTCGCGCTTTTTCGATCTGGGCATCGAGAATTGCAACATCCCGCTCAAAGGTTGCGGATTCCTTTTGTTTCTCTAAAATGCGCCCGCGAAACCCCTGGATTTGCGTCTCTAATTTTTTGAGCTCGTCTTCGAGTTTGGCTCTGCGCTCGCTTACGGCCGAGGGATCCACTACCTGTCCATTGGTAAAAATTGCAAAACTAAAAACTGCCACGAGAATAAACGTAACCCTGATTCCATTCATGGCTTTATTATAGCAAAAATAAAACTATGCTTCTTCTTTTTTCTCCCTTCCTTCCTCAGCCTTCTCCTCCTTACCTTTCTCGCCCACTACTTCTATTTTCTCAAGACCGGGTTCCTCAACGGGAGCCTCTTCTTCTTCAGCGTGTGGCCCTTCAACTAGTGCAATAATTTCCTGCCGGTTCGCCAGAACTTTTACACCTTCAGAAAATTTGAGATCAGAGACCAAAAACCGATCTTCAAACGTAGCAAGCTTAGAAATATTCACTTCTAACTCGGAGGGAAGATTTGCGGGTAATGCTTCAACTTCTAATTCATAAATTACTTTTACTAAAACCCCTCCTAAATTTTTCACTGCTGGTGCTTCCCCTATAAAGTTCAGGGGCACCATCGCCTCGATCAGTTTATCCATTCGCACGCTATAAAGATCTACATGAATAGGGGTATCTTTAATGGGGTCAATCTGGACGTCTTTTATCAAAACATTCTTTTTCTGTCCGTTCATGTCAAGCTCAATGATGCTGGACTCTCCCGCCTCTTTCCAAACCTTTTGAAACTCACCCAGGTTTAGCTCAATCGAATCTGCGGGTTTCCCTTCCCCATAAACCACAGCAGGAATAAACCCTTTTTCCCGAAGAGCTTTTACTTTTTTACCTATCACCTCACGTAGTTTTGCGTTAATTGTAAGCATATAAAAAGACGAACCGTCTTTGATCGCGGTCAAGACGCGAGGCGCTTTCGCGGAGCGAAACGCCCCGTCTCCGACTCCGGTTGAATGATGGCGAGTCTTAGATGTATTTAAGCACACGATTTGAAAAAATCAATTTATTTGACGAATTCTCACTTTTGTGCTAAAAAATAAGATAGCATGGTTGGCGGACGACTCTTTTGTTGTCTTATTTAAGACGAGTATCGATCTGTCTGCCGCCCATTAAAACGCGCGATTTGGAGACGATAAAGTCCATGTCCAAAGGACGATTACAAATATGTCTCCAAGTCGCACTCAATCGCTCTTTGAATAACCAATGTCCCGCTCTTTTGCCAAAACCAAGAGAGCGGACGAAATTTCCTGTAAGGAGGTAAATGATGGTTCGACATATTGGTATTCGGCATCGCGTAAAGCAAACGGTTAAAGGCGAAGCACACCCCACACAGGTTGCGATTCGCAAAGGTGAAAAAGCAATCCGACTCCTGAATTTGAAAACCGATGAGGATGAGCTCGACTTTGTTGTCGGCCGGTTTCCTACCCGATGGAGAGTCGCGGATCCGGATGAAGATTTTTCGGGTATCTTTCCCCGACACGTGCGCCGCCGCAAAAAACGCGGCTCCGAAGAATTCGAAATCGTAATCCCGCGTGAAAATTCTTACGAAGGGTTTCAAAAAGGCGATATTGTCACCATGGCGCTTGGCGGATCAGGAGACAAACTTGCATATGCCTCCTCGCGTCAAGCAGAAAAAATCGGCGCCGAGGTCCTTCGCATCCCGCCTTTCGTTCTTATGGAGAGACGCGAAACGTATGGCTGCAAAAAAGATGACCCGGAAGAAGACGCAAGGATCCTTGCGGAACTTGTCCATAAGAATCCGGGACTCTTCTATTCTGTTACGATTCGCGACCGCCGGCTGATCCTTGTACGCGAAACCTATCGCGCGCGAGTTCGTGCCATGAAAGCCCGCATCACATGCCAGCAACGCCTGCGCCAGCGCCTGATCGGCAAAATCTTTTGCTCGGAAGACGGCCTCTATCCGGAGGGTGCAATCGAAGATCTCTTCAAAGCTGAAAAAGCAAACGATGAAGAGCTTCGCTTACACGTCAAAAAAGAAAAAGCACTCATAAAAGAGCTCAAAAAAGCGCTTGAAAATCTGGATATTTATACCAAGCTTTTCAAACCCATTGAAGGCTGCGGTCCTGTTCTTGCAGCGCCCCTTATCTCAGAAATCTGCGATATCCGACGCTTCGAAACC
>JADFMT010000011.1 GCA_022563755.1 Patescibacteria group bacterium
CCTCAGAGGCTGGACCATCATAATCATCTATTTTCCCAGCAACAATTCTTGCTACATCATTATCTCCTCCAAATCCAAACCTTATTTCAGCAGTTTCGTTAATTGAAGCATTAGTATTAGCTTGAGAATTTTCAATCAATAATCCTACAGCGACACCATCAACTGCTTTAGCGATGTGCAGCAGCTCGTCTGGTGTGGCTCCGATACCCAACTGACCACTGGAGTCAAACTGTGCCCGCTCCGTCCAGGTGGTGCCATCCCAAGTCCCAATCTGTAGCCGCCCGCGGTAGGCAATGTCACGAAAACCGTTCGTTGAGAAATCGAAGAAGATGGATGGCTGTGTCGCATGATCGCCTAGTAAATGGATGAATGCAGTCGGGTCGGATGTCGTGTGGACGCCGATGTTGGTGCCTGAGGGGAATACGACATTGCCGTTTTGATCTATGGTCAGGGCGAGCACTGGAGGGACACCCGATGACGTGCTTTGCTTGGTATAAAACTGTAGGGTGCCTTGGCCGTTGCTCCCGGTTCGTTTAGCAACAATAGCAGCAGTTTGCTGGCTGTTGGTACTGGACATCCCAAAGCTAATCCCGATCCCCTCTCCCGTCGTGTTATTGGGATTGCGAATCTTTAAATGATAGTTCTCTTCTACCGCTAGATCTGCCAGGACATTATTTGAGCTTACTATCTCAAATGCACTTCTAAGGTCACTATTACCGATGCCGACGTTGCCAGTGTCAAAATCAATAGTAAGGTAATCGGTAGTGTCTAGGTTTGCTGCCGTCGTCGTACCAACTTCAAATGAGAGCAGATTACTGCCGGTGTGATACATAATTTGTGCTGCAACACCGCCATCGTCACCAAAGTAAATGCCGTGGGGACCTTGTTGATTTTCACCGAGTTTTATAAGTGCGTCATTTGATGTTATTGAAAAATCAAAAACATCATTTGCTATGGAACCAACAAGTGTAAGCGCGTTGTCTGGCGTCGACGTCCCAATGCCGACGTTTCCGCCATCCTGCACAACAAACACCGTTGAACCGCTGTCCTGAAGCTGAAAAATGTCACTTGTGCCTCGTTGATCAAAAAGAGCCGTAACTGCATTCGTGCTTGAGGCGGAGAGAAGGGCAAGCGGCGAAGTGGTGCCAACACCAAAATTCGTCCCATCAAAGACGAAGTTTGCATTTGACGTAAGCGTGTCTGCTCCCGAGGTATAGAGAATGGTGTTGGTGCCGCCAAAGGTGGTAAGTCCCGTACCACCTCTATTCACCGCAAGCGTCCCCGTCGTGTCAGAAAGTGCAACATTGAGTGTTGAGGTCGCAACATAGCTTGGCAGTCCGGTAGAGAAAGATAGCTGTAATACTGACCCCGCAGTTGAGGTAGCAAGCCGTGCAAGAGAGTTTGCCCCGTCTGCATAGAGAATGTCTCCAATAACGTATGTTGACTCTCCTGTGCCGCCAAAGATTTCGCCTATGGTGGTGCCTTGCCAGACTCCTGTACCAATGGTGCCGACAGTCGCGAGATTGGGAAGCGCAGTAAGGGTGCCGATAGATGTCGTGGCGTTAATACGAGCGTCTGCCCTGGAGTCGGTGTAATAGAGATTCGTTGAGCCCTCACTCAATGCATCTGTAGTTGTCGCGTTAAAGAAGGTATAGAAAGGTACGCCGAAGTTCGTGAGGTTGGGAGCGTCAAGGTAGTATGTGCCTTCCTGTCCGTCAAAGGTGCCTGTCCAGTCTCCTGTAGCGTTCAATGTTAGTACCCCGCTTGAATTTTGAAGACCGGTTCCCGTGAGATCAGTAAATGTTTCAGAGTTTAATCCAAAGTTTGTAGTAGTAGCACTTGTAAACACTCCTGTACTTGGTGTTGTGGCACCAATAGGAGTGTTGTTAATGGTGCCTCCTGAAATGGTCAGGTCATTGTCTATGTAGGTATCCGTGAGTGCAGTGCCTTGCCAGACACCAGTACCGATTGTGCCAACGGTTGTAAGGTTAGCGAGGGTGGCCAATTGTGGTGCTGAAGTAGTAGCAAACCAGTTTGCAAGTATCAAATAACTTTGGAGGTCGGAGATTTGTGACTCTATAATAGAAAGAGATGGGAGACTGGATATGTTTGCATGAGTGGTAGTAGCGAACCAGTTTGAAAGCGTTAAAACATTAGAAGTTCTCGCCAAAGCTGCATCAATATAATTCTGTGCAATGGTTGAGGTTGAGATAAGGTTTCCTAACCCATCGCCGAAGAGGAAGTTGGTTGGTGTAGTGGAGCCCGTGCCACCGTATGCAACACCAACAGTACTTCCCTGCCATGTACCGTCAATAACAGTACCAAGACTTGAATTATTTGAAACTGCCAAGTACGGCAGAGTTGAAGTGGCTGTTGTTGAAGTAGCAGTGAATATCGGAGCCGTTATTGTATTATAAGCGGTGAGTGTATTAGTAAAAATTCCGTTGCCGCCAAAAAGCGCATTGCCAACAATCTCAAGAATGTTGCCAGTGGTTGTAGTAGCATTCCCTCCGATAACTAAAACGTCGTTTGTATCAACAAGATAAACCACAAGAGAGTCTGTTGTGGTGGCAAAAAGACCCGAGCCACCCCCACTGCCTTGCAAATCCGTACTCCACGAAGGAAGTCCCGAGTTTAGTTTAAGTACCTGGCCGTCATCGCCCGGAGCAAGACGCTGAAGAAGATTTGACGCGCTGGCGTAAAGAATATCGCCAGTGCTAATCGTTGTGGTCGCAAAACCTATACCATCAACCGTATCCGCGTTAAAAGCGTATACTGACGCGACGAATCTCTGGCGCGGGGTCATCTCGGAGTCTGTACTGACGGTAATGCCCAAGTAGAGCGTGTCGGTATTGAAATCAAGTGTGAAGGCATTCCCGGTACCTGAACCGAGAAACGCGTTAAAGACGCCATTGGTCAAGGTTACCGGGTTTCCATTGGCTGTTGTATGTGTACCGGTCCAGAGAAGATTGCCATCCGTTGCCGCATCATAAATCCGAAAGATGATATCAAAATCACCATCAGCAACATTTATGCCGCCGCTCTTGAGTGTACCTTGATAGGAAAGCTGTTTATTGATACCTGGAGCCGCAAGAACGGCGGCTGCGGAAAATATTCCTACAATAAGAATGATCAATGCCAAACGAACAATAAGCTTTTTTACGAACATAAAAAAATACGCAGGTAAATTTATCCGAATAATTCAGATAGATTTACCTGCGCAAATACAGTATTCAATTGTATGATTTTATTATACTCTAGATACCTGCTCTATTAGTAGAAACACAGGTTGTGGATAACTTTGTGATAATTTCCCTCAACTTCCTCCGCTTTCATTTGTTGTTATATCAGCGTCCGAGGCCGTTTTTAGGTAATGCCTTTTAAAAGGTTTTAATGTATAATGTGTATAAAATTTCAAAATCCCTCGCTCATACCGGGCTAGGCTCTATCTGACCTTTAATCGAAAATCTAGGGCATAAACGCCTTGGGTTCCAATTGAAGGTTTTGCGCAGACCTAGCCCGGTATGAATGAGGGATTTATTTTTTTTAGTTTTTAAAATACACAAAAAAATAAATAAAAAAAAGCAGCTAAATCTTCCCTTCCGCCAGCTGACGGATTCAGATAGATTTAACTGCGCAAAATGATAGACTACCTTTATTAAATTTTATTAAAATTTAGTTTACATACTCCTAGACATAAAGACGTGTGGTAAACACCAACACTCTTAATTATATAATTTAATTTTAGTTTCACATAATGTCACTTTCAATGGCTGTGGATAACTTTCAATATTAATTGTTCCCTCTATAAAGAATACAGGTTAAATGATTAAAAAAAGATAAAATCTATATTAAAATTCTATTGATATCAATATGCTCGCTATTTTTCTATATAAATAGGTAAACTTACAATGAATTTACTTCCTTTGCCTGGCTTACTTTCAACAGTAATGGTTCCACCATGTGACTCAACGATCTGTTTACAAATTGCTAAACCCAGCCCTATTCCTTCAATTCTCCGCATCTTATCGCTGGATCGATAAAATCTTTCAAAAATGTGCGGAAGATCTTCCAATGATATGCCGTGGCCAGTATCGCGTACCGCTATTTTTACCTGATTGTTCTCTTTATACAAATCTATTTTTATCTCTCTACCCGCAGGAGTATGCTTAAGTGCATTGCCTACAAGATTCAAAAATAACTCCCTTAGCTTTTCTCTATCTCCCAAGATCATCATACTGTCATCCGTGTAAAGAGAGAAATGGACATTCTTATTTTGTGCTAAAATACGGCAATCTTCATATATCTCTTGTAATAATTGATCTAATCTTACGGCTTTCTTTTCGAGTTTCTGCTGCCCAAAATCTGCTCCCATCAAAGAAAGCAAATTACTGATAATACGAGACATTCTGTCTATTATCTTCTCTACATTGTCCATCGCTTTAAAGTTACGATGGTTTTTGTGATTCTCTTTTTTAATTAATCCCACATTTCCCTTCAGGACTGCGAGCGGAGTTTGTAATTCATGAGAAATATCGGTCAAAAATCTTGAGTGGGATTCATACAGCCGTCTTAACTCTCGTGTTCTTTCTTCTATCTTCTTTTCCAGTTGATCGCTGTACTCTTTCACTTCCTCATACAACCTTGCATTTTCTAACGCCACTCCTGCTTGATGCGAAAATATATTTAAGAGCTCGGTATCTTTCTGCATAAATAGATCTCCGGATAATTTTTCTCCAAGTATTAAAACCGCATTAAGTTTGTTTTTGGAAAAAATAGGAATAAACACAGCTGCCCCAATCCCTCCTAATATATTTCCTATTGTTTTATACGGACCAATTCTTTCGTCGTCCTGTGCCATATTTTTAATCTCATAATTCAGCTCTTGCAAAACTGCTATCTCATTAATAATTCTTGGAGATGCTTCAACTAAATCTTGCAGTTCTCTTTCAACAGATGCCTTGTCAATCTTAAAGTTTCTATTTTGTATTACTCGTAAATTGCCGCTTTTGTCTTGTAATAAGAAAAGAATCTTATTTACTTTTAAAGCTCCTCCTATTATCTCATCAATAGAGTTTAATAATTTTCCTAAATCAAGAGTTGAGCTGAGCGTCTTGCTCAAATTTCTTAATATTTCATAATAATTATACTCACCTCTAAAGAAAAATTTATCGGTGGTTCTTTGGAAAAAATCTTTAAAACGCGGAAAACCAAGAACAACCACAATTGCGGCAATAAGAGCGCTTATCAAAGGCGCAATTTCTGTTGTCTTTCGAAATACCTCTCCCAGTGCAAATACTGCTAAAAAGTAAATTGCTGTAACAATAATTATTGTTATTAAATATAAAACTCCTCTCTGGATAACTACCCGAATGTCCATGAGCTGATGACGAACAATCGCATAGCCAATCAGCGCAACCATAGGGAGAGAAAATACCGGACCGAAGTTGTTAAACTGGAAAATGCCGAAAAATACGGGAAGAATCAAGTTAGTCGTCTGAAATGCAATTTGGAAGAAGCTAAAACCAATAAGAACATAGGCAAGTTGGTGGCGCACAAGACCACTTGCATAGTAATATTTCCAGAGAAGCACAACGAGACTTGCAAATGAGAGTCCAAGAACAAATATAGTAAAAATGAAGACCACAGGACCAAGGTCTCCCGTGATATAGCCATTGGTGACTTCTACACGGGAAACCATCCATTTCGTAAGGGTGAGTAGAAAGAGGATACCAGCGGATGTACCCAAAAGAATATCAAGCCATAAACGCCTCCGGAAAGGACCCGGGAAAACCAGGGAGAAATAGAAAAGCGCCGTTGCCATAACGACGCCGAAAGAAAAGGCTAGACGGCTCCAGACGATCTGCGGCCAGACACCTAGAATCGTAAAAAATAGAGAAATATTCCAAAGAGCTAATGAAATAGAAAATGTCGCATAAAGAATATTTACTCTCACTTTCAGGTTTTTAAAAATAACAAAGACCCCTAATGTGAGATTAGTAACAAACGTAATAAACTGCAAAATAAGAGCCGCTATTATCATACGTTCCTCTATTACGTCTGAATCAGATAACGCAGAACTGGAATAATCTCTGTATTATGATATCGTGCCACCCCTCCAAGCTTTTTGATATTCCATCCTCTTACCTTCCGTTTGGGGAATAAGTGTATTTGCATAGTTAAACACCACATGGTATATCCGTGTTCAAGACTCCAGAGCTCCGCAGCTTCATCTAAAAGACGTGAAAAATCGTACCCCCGCACACCTTTTTGTAGTACGAGACGCGAAGCTTCAAGAATCCTTGCTCTATCGAGATTGGAAGGAAGTAAAAATGCTTCTTCCATAAGAAAACCCCAAGGAGTTTCAGGAATTAATCTTAGAATCCCAACAATCTCATCATCTTTGCGTAAAAGAAAATGAACTGCAAAAGGATCATAACGATCGCGTTCGAGCTTGTCGGGATAATCTTTGGGATCAAGTGAGCCCATCTCCTCACAATATACATTATAGCGCAGACGATATATTCTCATAAAATCTTCTTTGCTATGTGCGACTTCGGCAGTAAGAAGGTCACCTTGTTCATTTGTATGAGAGAGTATTTTTGTTGCGGCAATAAAAATATCAGTATTCCCATAAGCAAGTTCTGAACTAAGAATACGAAATCCGGCATTCTTAAGTAATACCTCCAGACTTTCGGCATCAAAGAAGTGATATTGATTCTTAGCAGCGCGGCGTTTTATGATTAGGAAATTAAGAACAAGGGTAAAAAGAAATAATGGGAATGAGAATAAGTTCTTCACAAAAAGAGATAGACCCTTTGACCAGCCCAATCTCACAGCCATCCGTATATGCGCTAAAATAACGTCACGCATTTTAGGTTTTACTCGAGGATTCGCCAAAACAAGCAGACCACCAAATTTCATTACCCGCCAAAATTCTTGTAATACCCTCTGTGGGTCTTGGAGTGCGTATAGAACATTTAAGGAAACGGTGCAGTCAAACGAACTATCGACGTATGGAAGTTGCTCATTAAGATCTCCTCTCACGTGGTGAATCTTGCCATCACACCTTAATGATTTATGTCTTGCTCTCTGCAACATTGCTGATGATCCATCAATGCCATCTAAAACCACTCTGTCTCGCTGTGAAGAAAAAATAACACCCGCAAGATTTCCTGTTCCACATCCTGCATCTAAAATTCTTATGCTCTTCCCTTTTTCGATGCACAACTTCTTAACCGTCCGACTAAGAAGTTCTTGATATGGTAGAAGACCACGAAGCGAATCATAGAAGAGAGCGTAGTAATCCCAAAACAATCCCTTTGATCTGTTTTTCAGAGACATCACTATCCTCCTTATTAAAATGTCAAAAAATCTAGTCTTGTGTACTGGTTCTAGTTTCGCAAAAGGATAGTTATTATTTTCTTAAAAAAGAATTAACTTATTCTAATGAGAGTATTAAATTTTAATTAAACTATTCCATTTTATAGCCGATGCCGTGAATTGTATGTAAAAGCTTTCTTCTATGTCTGCTGTCTATTTTCTCTCGCAAAAATCGAACATGTACATCTACCGTATTCGTAAAGGGATCCACATTCATATCCCAAACATGCTCCAAAATCATATTTCGAGTCAAAGTTATTCCTGCATTTCTCATAAAATATTCTAGCAGCGTGAACTCTTTTTTGCTCAACTGAATAGATTTACTGCCTCGAACTACAGTATGAGATAATGTATCAAGCTCTAAGTCATTTACCTTTAATTTAGGACCGACAATAGTCTCTGGCCGGCGAAGCAAGGCTCTGATTCTAGCCAACAACTCTTCAAAAGAAAAAGGCTTGGTTAAATAATCATCAGCTCCTGCATTCAAGGCTTCCACTTTAGTAGCAGTCTCACTCTTTACAGTCAGCATTATAATGGGGAGTGTCTTTTTTTCTTTACGCAATTCCCGGCATATTTCTATGCCGTCTTTCTCAGGCAATTTGATATCCAATACAATGAGGTCATAGGTATTTGTCTTAGCAAGCCAAAGACCCTTCCTGTCATCAGCTGCCCAATCTACACTGAAACCTTCGGCACGTAGCCCTTTTCCTACAAAACTAGCTATTCCCTCTTCATCTTCAACGATTAAAATCCGCATAATAATCTAAGATTATATAGATAGTCTATAATTTACAAATATATATCGGGGGCATGAAATAATTATAAAAATAAAATGAAATTTTGAAAAAATAACACTGGCTCGCTATACCTTTAAAAATAAAATTGGTATAATACCTATACAATGAATCTTTACGTCCTCCAGGATAATGATCTTATCTTAGATAATCAAAGCAAGAAATATATACTGAAAATAAAGGATCTGCCCGCGGAGGAAAAACCTCGCGAAAAACTTATTAAATATGGCCCGTCAGTCTTGTCTACAAGTGAGCTTCTGGCCATTGTTTTTAGTACCGGCACAAAAAAAGAAGAGGTGCTTGTGATGACCAACCGACTACTAAAGGAATACGGCGAAAAAGCTCTTGCCAGCCAGATAGATCCTCGAAAAATCCAGGAAGCTCTTGATATACCGCTTATCAAGGCCTGCCAGGTAGTCGCTTGTTTTGAGATCGGCAGGAGATTTTTTAAGACGGCAAAATACAAAGTAGCAGTTATCAGAACGGCCAAAGAAGCCTATGAGTATTTAAAAGATATGCGCGACCTGCCAAAAGAATACCTGCGGGGAATCTATTTAAATAATCACTATCGGTTGATTCATGACGAGGTAATCTCTATCGGCAGCTTGGATGCAAATATCATTCATCCCAGAGAAGTTTTTAAGCCGGCCCTTGAATATTCGGCTTCGGCCGTCATTCTGGCTCATAATCATCCTTCGGGCATTGTGAAACCCAGCGAGGCAGACATCGCCATTACCAAACAACTTATAGAAGCTGGGAAAATACTAGGGATTGATCTTTTAGACCATATTATTATAACCAAAAATAAATTTGCTAGCATTCCTGGAAATTATAATTAAAAATTAGCGATAAAAAATGCAGACATTACACAACAAACAATATTATCAAATTGCGAGTCATCCCAGCATCTTATATGACAAAGAGGAGCGTGTTGGCAAAAGACAAACCGAAGAGTATTTTCACAATTCTTATGAGATTTTTGCCGGCCGCCTGGAGAGATTTCGAAACATGAAAAGAGGGTTGACCGAGGAAGAAGAGAAAGAGATGAGGTTTATGTTAGAAGCATTGATTAGCGCAAAAAATATTTTAGAGGAAACTAAAAACTATTGACGTAATCAAGCTCCGCGTAGTAGACAACGTTAGAACCTATTTTCAGACAACAACAGAGTATTTTTATATTCCAAATCTCACTGCTGAGAAATGTGAATTATAATGGTCCCTCTATGAACCTATATTGCCTCGCCGTTTACGCTCTTTATTTTCTTGCATTCGCTGTCTAAAGAAAACATGACCCATAAGCGTATCCATTTCCTTTTTGGACAAGAATTGGGACAGAATTGGAATTGATGGGATTGGGAACAGGTACTATAATACTGTTTTCTTGCATTATAATAACTTTGGTATATAATACTAACATCTCGCATAGAACTTGTAAGGAGTTAATTGCGGTCAGGTCGATGTTATCAACGATAAAATAAAAATAAAAAACTAAACAATTACTATGCCAAATAACATTATTCCTTTTTCGGAAGTCGTAACAAACTCTCTTATTAATTTATGGGACAGTGTAATAGGATTTGCGCCGGAACTTATAGGAGCTTTTGTAATTTTAATTCTCGGTATTATTATTGCTCCGATTTTTGGCGGCATCGTTAAAAGACTGGTTAAACTAACCAAGATAGATACCTTGTCCGAAAAAACTGGATTGTCCGGCACGTTTGAAAATTTAGGATTGCGTTTTACTTTCTCGAACATAATCGGCAAATTGGTAAAATGGTTCTTCCTTATCGCGTTTCTTATTGCGGCAATGGATGTCCTTAATTGGACTAGCGTTACCGATTTCCTGAAGGAAATCATGCTCTATATACCAAACGTTATCGTTGCAATCATTATTCTCGCGGTTGGATTGATTGCCGGCCAGTTTGTCAAAAAAGCAGTTATAACGGGACTTAAAACAACTGGGTCAATAAAAAATTCGGAACTTCTGGGCAATATTGCTCGGTGGTCGCTTGTTGTTTTTGCCGCGTTGGCCGCATTAATGCAGCTCGGTATTGCAGAACGTCTTATTGAAATCCTATTTGCCGGCGTGATTATCACGCTCGCTCTCTCTTTTGGACTTGGAGGAAAAGAGAAAGCAGCAAGATTTTTAGACCGTTTCGATGAAACGCGTTAGCAACGAATAGCTCCATCTGTGTCAAGAATAAAAAAGGTTTTGTCATAAAGACTTTTTCTTTCTTAAACATTTCTTCCATTTTAACATACAGCACCACCCCTGCCGAAGCAGGGGTGGTGCTGTTAGTGTCTATATGATTAGAATTAGGAATTAGGGACAGGCACCATTAATTAATATTAATGTTAACACTAAGGCTGTTTTTATTTCTTTCCTCTCCACGTAACCTGTTTTTTTGAAAACTACCATAAAACAAAGCAAAAATCAGAGCGTCTGATTTTTGCTTTTTACGGCTTTTTGGCTCGCTTGGCAGGGCACATTACGAACTATGAAGTGGGAGGAAGTGTTTCCGTGTCCTAGCGTTTCTCTCCAACAAATTAAGCAATTACTAGCTTTGGTCTGATATTTAGAGTGTGGTTGCTTATTTTGTTTATTAATTGATAGCAGTTTTGTCCCGCAGATGTCCCAAGAGAATGAGTGAGATTGCTAAAAGTATATAAAACCCAGAATGTATCCAAAAACCATAAACCAGAACAGCATAACCAGAAATATGGAAAACGAGACTCCAAGGAACAAGATGGCTTAACGCAAATCTTCCACAAGGAGTATCTGCATATGCTTCTTCGTCTTTCTTTAGTACAAGCAAAGTTCCAATGGTCCAAAGAACTGTAAGAGAAACTACTGCTAAAATTACCTGATGTAGCCAAACAAAATATAGTGCCCACACAAAACCAAGCACATCAAAAATAAGATACTGTGGAATTAAATGTTGAAGGGCTATTTTTCTGAACAATTTTTTCATATATTTTTATTCTCTTCTGGTAATTTTTCGCCAAATTTTTCAAAGGCCCGGAGAACTTCCAGGGGAATAGCAAAAACAATCGTATTTGATTTATCAGAGCTTATATCATTGATAGATTGAAGAGTCCTTAAATGAAGAGCCCCCTTAGCCTCCGATAAAGTCCGGGCAGCCTTTGTCATATTGCTGGCGGCAATTACTTCTCCTTCGGCCTTAATAATTAAGGATCTTTTTTCTCTTTCTGCTTCAGCCTGTTTACCAATTACCCTTTTCATTTCTTCTGGTAAAATTACGTCTTTTAATTCTACATTGAGAACTTTAATTCCCCAAGGATCAGTGGCCTTATCTATAATGCTTCGTATGTTTTCTGAGACCCTGTCTCGCTGAGAAAGGAGCCCGTCTAAATCTACTTGGCCTACGGCATTTCGCATGGTTGTTTGAGCTAATTGCGAGATGGCAAAGAAAAAGTCTTCTACTTCCAAAACTGCCTTGTTAGCTTCCTGGACTTTATAATAAATAACCGCGTTCACGCCAACTGAAATGTTATCTTTGGTAATTGCCTCCTGGTCCGGCACGTCTACCGCCTTTACTCTTAAATCTATTTTTCGATAAAACTGGACAATAGGCAAAACGATTCTCCAGCCGGGTTCCATCAAACCGGTATACTTACCCAGCGTAAACTTAACCCCTTTTTGATACTGGTTAATCTGCTTAATGGAGATTAATAGAATAAAACCAAGTATTGCTAAAATTACCCAGATTGTTGACATATTTTTATGGAAGTATCTTATTAATAATAATTAATTATCAATATACATTATTTTACCCCGCTGCGCTACTCACCTACAAACCTTTGCTCCCTAAGCGGGTTCAGTAACTTTCGGCTCAATGCAGTGTAAGGGTTTCTTGGGGGGTACTTGGCTAGAGATTGGATGTGGGTGGGTTGGTTTGATTACATAGGTTTTATGATCGTTGTTATGGTGATTTGGCGTCCATCTCTCATAAATTTCCCTTTTTCTTGTGACATTCTATCAACAAACAATCGCCTATCCGATATTGAAAAGTTTGGGTCATATACAAAAAAGATGATCGTGTTACATCTTTTTGATCCTGAGTATTTCATGATATCGTCATGAAGCTGCTTTTCTATCGACTTTACTTCTTTTGAATGCGAGACATATTTAGCTTCCAAAACTATTTTGGACATTGGGAAATACAAATCTTTTATTGCATAGCTGGCAGCTCCCTTTGAGTCTGGGTCCTCAAAAATAAGGCTAGGGAATGAGGATTTAAGCATCACAAATAAAAGGTCTTGGACATCAGCCTCTGACCGCACTACAAATATACCACCTTTTGTGCGACGAGCATTTAGATAAGCAACACTATCTACAAAATAATCGAGATGCTCGCGAACTCGCTCAAATTCATCTCCAAGTGGAACAGCTGGTTTTTTGCTGGTCGATAATTTACCCTCGATTTGTTTCTTCTTTTGAATCCATGCAAGAACATTCTCTTCAAAATTATTTTTGCTCTTCATATTCATCAAGTAGATATTTCCGCATATTCTTGAATATAGATTCATACTGTTCTGGTGTAGCGTTGCCAGGGAGTTCAATTTGTATGTTTATATTTAGGGCTGATAAGCCAATCTTCCTAATAATCCTTTCAGGATTTTGTAGAGAATCCGGTTCAGCAGGAGGATCTTTAACTTCTGGAATCTCCGATGAATCACTTAAAGAACCCAACTTTTCGCGCGCATGTTCAACAGAGACTATTCTTTCTTTTCCGCTCGCTTCCTGTATTAGCTTAACATCCTTGCCATTTGCAAGGAGAATTTTAAGACAGTTCATGGCTTTTTCATCTTTAATACCCTCCTGTACAAGAAAATCTTTAGCAGCTGCCCCCGAAGGCACCCCAGTGTTTTTGTAATGATCAAAGAATGCTTTATAAATTGGAATATTCAACACCGCATCAATTTTTGCTGAAACATCGCCTTTGATGATTTTAGAACCACGGTCAGTAATTTTTAGTACTTCTGATTGGTATCCTCCTTCTGTTAAATCGTAACTTGATGAGGCAGTTACCAACATTCTACTTGGGCCACTATCTGGACTTTTGCCTATAGAGTCAAAGAGCGTGAGCCTTCTCATTGGTTTGCCAGAATTTTCTTTAAAAATAGTACGTGCTAACACAAGCGCGTCTTTTAGGGTGTATGTAGGGTATGATGATTTTCTTACCATAATGTTTTTTTATTATTAATAATGCATGTGGGTCGTTTGCCACCAAATTTGTATGCTCCGGGGGCGCGATTCGAACGCGCAACCAACTCGTTAACAGCGAGCTGCTCTACCATTGAGCTACCCCGGAATATGTTGTTTAACAAACTCTCTTCCTCTATAGCTTTTCAACTGCTTTTCGCGCATTAAAACCTCTCCTCTTGTCGAACATTGCTCCGAATAAATCAACGTCCATTCTCCGCCAAATCTTGCTGTATAACTATTCTGGAACAATCTCTCTCTATGAAGCTTTAGACGCGTCTCCAAACCTTCCGTTTGGCCAATACAAAGCTTCCCGTGTCTCCCTATTGTAAATCGCGTAAACTGTATACATAGAACCCTGCTCTACCTCCGCCAGCTGGCGGAGAGCTACCCCGGAATAAGGTTATGATAATTGCTAATTACTAAATTACAAGCAGAATTAGTACCCCTCAAGTTTATACGCTTTACTGTGCTGGCGGATCCTTTCAAGTGCCTTGGCTTCAATCTGGCGAATGCGCTCACGTGTCACGCCAAATTCCTTTCCGACTTCTTCTAAGGTATGGGTGATGCCGTCATCCAAACCAAATCGCATTCGCAATATCTTCTGCTCCCGAGGAATCAAATCCGCCAAAATATCACGGATTTGATCTTTCAGTAGTCGGCGAGCGGTTTCTTGCTCAGGAGATAGTATCTTTTCGTCTTCAATAAACTCACCGAGTGTTGAATCTTCGTCATCCTCCCCAACCGGTGTATCAATCGAGACGGTATCTTGGGAGATTTTTTGAATATGATGAATCTTCTCTACTTCCTGGCCCAGCTCGGCAGCGATTTCCTCTGGAAGCGGATCGCGGCCTAAATCCTGGGTTAGGCGGCGTACGGCCTGCTGATATTTCGAAATGGTCTCTACCATATGAACCGGGATGCGAATGGTCCGGGCCTGATCTGCCAACGCTCGCGTTACGGCTTGGCGAATCCACCACGTTGCATACGTGGAAAATTTGTATCCGCGTCTCCAATCAAATTTTTCCACGGCTCGAAAAAGACCAAGGTTTCCTTCCTGAACAAGATCTAGAAGCGTCAGATTCGGTGAACGGCCCACATAGCGCTTTGCAATCGAGACCACGAGCCGGAGATTTGCCAGCGCCAATTTATTTTTCGCATCCTCATCGCCCTGCTCAATCCGTTTTGCGAATTCCTTCTCCTCATCACCGCTGATAAGAGAAATTTTGCCAATCTCGCGCAGGTACATCTGAATAGAATCGGTGCCCAGATGATCCATGGCTTCTCGCAGTTTAACCTCTTTGGTTTTTTTCTCATCAACTTCAAGAATGTCCCGACCTTCCACTACATCAATCCCCGATTCCTGCAAGCGGCTGTACAAATCTTCCAAAAAGATAATGTTTCGCTCGATATGCTGAAACATAGAAAGAATTTCACTATAGGTAACAAACCCGCGCGTTTTGCCGCGGCGGATCAGCTGGCTAACTTTTTCTTCACTGAACTCTTTTTTGGGAGAAAATTTTTTGACTGGAGCTTCGGTCGATTTTTTCACTTTCGGCCTACGAGAAACTTTACGCAAAGACGGTTTTTTTGCTCGTATTTTTGTTTTTGTCTTTAATTTAGATTTTCTTTCCATGAAAGCGTAATACTATAATAACTATTTTTTATAATGCATTAAACGTAGAGGAAAGTTCCTTGAATTCCTTAAGATTTTCTTCAAGTTCCTGTTCTTTACCGGTTTTTTCATGTATCCGTATCTTATCGGTGAGTTTAGTTAATTTTTCTTTTACATGCTCTTTGTGCAGTTCTTTTGTAAGCGTATCTACCTCTAGAGAAAGGTCATCTTGTGCGCCGTAGAAAAGTTCAGCTTCCAGGGCCAGCTTTTTTTCGTAATGGTCTTGAGAGACCGCCTCGCGCTCACGGACAAGGACGTTTTCAAAAATGGAACGGCGCTCATGCGAGAACCAATCAGGAATACTCTCTAAAATCTCTTTTGTAAATGCGCTTTTTTTTAAAATCGCAAGGCCAATCAACCGCTCTTCTAAAAGACCCCTGCGGTCCTTGACGAGACGTAGAGGATGCTCGTTTTCGGCTTCCTTCTGAATGGTGTGATTTTTACGCTTTTCTAATTCTTGCCAGATGACCTCTTCGCGCACCGTTAAAACTTTGGCAATCTCCCCTACAAAGTGAGCACGGTCAAGTTCGCTTGAGATGTTTGCCACATAAGGCAACACCATCCGCCCCACTTCTTTTTTTAACATGCGTCCGTCAGAATGTTTTTTTGACAGCGTCCCTAATAAAAAAGTGATAATTGGCTCTGCTTTGGTGATCAACTGAACCCATGATTGAGGATCTTCTTGGATAAGATCCGCAGGATCTTTAGTTGAAGAAAATGGGACAACCCGAATATCAAATCCTGCTTTCAGTGCCGCGTCTACACTTTTTGTGGTTGCTTCAAAACCTGCTCCATCAGGATCAAAAGACATGATTAAAGTATCGCAAATCCGTTTAAGCGTTCTTAAATGAAGAGGTGTAAGTGCGGTACCAGAAACCCCTACTGCATGGGTAACGCCTGCCTGGTGCGATAGAATTACATCCATCTGCCCCTCTAAAATAATGGCTGCATTTTTTTTGCGAATTTCTAATTTCGCTCGATCGAGTCCGTATAAAAGGCTCGACTTATCATAAAGCAGCGTTTGGGGAATGTTGATATATTTTGCCTCGATCGCTTGGCGCGTCGGGACTGCATCTCGCTCAAAAATACGACCCGAGAACCCAACGATGCGACTTGCCGAATCAAAAAGTGGAAACATGATTCGCGCTCGAAATCGGTCGTAGTAACTACTATCCCGCTCCGATCGAATGGCAAGCCCGGCTTTCTCTGCCTCCCCCACGCTGTAGCCTTTTTCTTTAAAGTGAGAGATAATATCGTCCCAGGAGTTTTTTGCATACCCAAGCCGGAATGACTTGGCGGTCTCACCAGCCAAACCCCGTTCTTTTAAATACGCACCTACGTCTTTTCGCTCATAAAGATTTTTTTCATAGAATCGCGTGGCCTCCTCAAGTAAATCTAGAATGCGCGTACGCTCGCTTCGCAATTTAGGATCTTCTCTTCTAAGCTCAACTCCGGCTCGCTGGGCTAAAATCCGAAGCGCTTCGGGAAACTCAACGCCCTCAATATTCATAACGAATCGAAAGGCGTCGCCTCCCACGTTACAGCCAAAACAATGCCAGATTTGGCGGGCGGGCGAGACATAAAACGACGGAGTCTTTTCTGAATGAAAGGGACAAAGCGCTTTAAAATTCATGCCGGCCTTGTCCAATTTAATATAGGAACCGACGAGCTCCACCGTATCAATCTTCTCTTTGATTTGTTCAACGGGTGAAGGCATATACGCAGAAATAAATTTAGCTAAAATCGAACAGGACGAGGCCCTTCGAACGGCGGGTAAAATTCGGGATCGATCGTACGTTCGAAACAGGTCCGTCCTGCCTTATGCGTCCAATTTTCACTTAACGTGCGTTTCGGAGGTGGTTCAGGAAAAAATCTCGATTCATCGCTTGCGCGCACAAAAGTTGCGCAAAGCTCAAAGGTAAGGTTGTGCGTTATTCGGTATTCATACGGTTCGCGGTTTTCGGGATCCGAGGATGCCCGAAAACCGCTGATATCATCTTGAAGCTCGTCAAGCGATGAAGGAAGACGCTCTTTTTGTTGCCAAAAACGAACAATACTAAACTGGATAGATTGCAGATCCGAAATTCGTCTTGCATCAAACCGCCGCATGCGCTCCTCGGCAGGAGACCCCACAACAAAGAAGCTTGCAATAACTGCTGCGGCAACGATTGCAATAATGGCATAGGCGAAATATTTTAACTCTTTTATTTTATTTTTTCGCAGATCAACAAAGTAATATCCAAAAACGGATCCGGCAACAAAAAGCATCGCAAGAACTTTCAAGATAAAGCGCGTAGTAAGCTCGCCGCCCAAAAAGTTAAAAATGACGGCAACAAGATCTCCAACAATAATCAATCCGGCCGCAAAGAGCGTAAAGTACAAAAGCCATTTGCGAATCCATACGTCTCGCTTTTCCGGATTCTTTGCGTACCCTCTATTCAAAAACCAAGATGCCCACACATAGGTAGGAAAAATCACGACGAGTGCAGCAACGGCCCAGCGAATAGCTTGAAACGCGCTCCTAGCCCGATAACCCCCTTCCAGAACGTCTGGAAACGCAAGGTTAATATATTGAAAAAGAAGGGCAATAAAACTGCCTGCCGAGATATAAAGCCCGATAATCACCAAAAGATGCAAGAAAAAATCCTTTGGCGCGGTCTTTGTTTTTACGGTATCCATAATTCAAAATAATAGCATACTTTATGTTAAAAAAGAAGGTCGGCTCGTTCGCCGACCTATGTTTTCCTGAATTTTTTGGAAAGCTTTAATGCCAATTTGCATGCCCGATAACCGTACTTCCTCTTACCGACATGATACCGCCAATTTCTACCGGCATTATACGTGGCCGCAACTTTTCTGCAAAGTTTCAGATTTTCAATCGTAACATTTGCCGGAAGCACGCCGTGGACTTTCGCTATATCACGAAGGATTGCGGCTGCTACAAAAAAACTCGGAAGATAATGCCACGGAGACAAAAAATGTTTAACACCTAATAGGCGGCGAATTTCTGGTTCATACCGGAGATAAAACCATGCACGGATCTGAAAAATTCCTACCTCGTCCCCGCATCCTCCTTTAGAAGAATAAGCTACCACGGGATACGATATCTTCACAAAGGAATGTACGCGCCGTGTTTTTGCAATCAGCCTTCGGAAAGACCGAGGTGCTTTACGTTTTACATAAAAGCGGCAACTCCCGATGTGTTCCCCTCCTTCTGACTCCAGACGGAGAATTGCAATCAAAATCCATGGATCCACGCTTTCGATCACGATACTTACGTGCCGGGCAAGCAGATAGGCTGCATCATTAGGAATAGGACGAGAGGCCTTCAAAAACGCATACTTCCTTTTATATTTCTCGTACACAGTCGCGATACGCAGGATCTCTTCAAACGACAACCCTGCCGTATACAGTTTTCGAGCATGCTCAATGGGAAACGGGAATTGGTTTTTCGGCTCATAATATTGAAGGACTTTTGGCTCCGTTCTTCTTTCTTTTTTCGCGCTCAACTCGTACCAGGGTGACGAAATGCCTCCGCTTGCTAGATGCAAAACGAAGACAAGAAAGTATCCAAGTACAAGCGCGAGTGCAATTCTGGCCATGATCGCACTCCTTTCTGAAATAGATTGTCAAAAACTAGTCTCCTTTATAGCAGATTTTTATATCAATGTCAATCTCTATAAAGTTTCGCCAAGATATTGGAGCTCTATATTTTGATGAGCCGGAGCAATTTCAGTTAGTATAAATGATTCAGTTATAAACGGTTTGTAATTGTCGGCGGTTATTTCAAGATAATATTCTCCAGGTGGCGCTAAAAAGGAATACTGACCGGTACGGTCTGTAATCTGGGGATTTTCTTGACCGTAGAGTTTTGCCGGCCACACGATTGATAGCTTCCCTTCTTTTTGCCAAAGCGTGACTTTTGCATTTGCGACCCTAAGCTCACCCCGTGAAGTATCTTCATATACATACCCTTCCGGATCAATTAAGATCGCTGTTTTTATTTCCTTGCTTTCGCCGTCCGCGTAAGCAATTGTGGCGTTGAGCGTAAAACGCCCCAAAATACGAGGCATTTCTACCTCTGCTGTCCACACGCCATCATTGTCCGGATCGCTATAGGAGAAAGTGTCAGTTATTTGTAAAGCTGGTTTTGACGGTTTTATCTCTGCCCTAAATCTAAAGCCTGCTATCGTCTGAATTGGCTCGTCCTTGCGGGCTACTAATTCTAATTCTCCTCGGCGAAGCACAAATGTTTCTTCTGGAATCGTTGGCGACACTTCACGTTCTGGTAAAATGTCCGATACGAACTGCGGAATGCGGGTAATAAAACTCCTGGTAAATTTAAGCGTTGTTTTTACTGCGTAGGCTACAGTACGAAACATTTTTTTAGCGACTTGTTGTCCGATATCGATTGCCTGACCGATAGTCTGTCCAATAGCTTCGACTGTTTGTTGGGCGTTTTGTCCGATAACATCTACTATTTGTCGGACATTTTCGGTCAATTGAGTAAAAATCTCTGTCGCGCTTTTTAGTATTGGCCGTTCTAGTATTTCAATCGGTGCCGGAGGCGCGGCCGGTTCTGGGATTTCTGGCGCTGGTGGAGTTGATGGAACAACGGGTGGTAGAACAATTGGTGCTATTGGTAAAGGAGGAGCTAGTTCACGAAGCACTTTTTGAATACGCTCTACCTCGGCTTTAATCTCTTCTAGTTGCTCTCGAATTTGTTCAATTTTTTCTGCTTCTTCAAGCGGAACGAGTACCTCTGGTTTGGGGGGTTGGAACAAAATACCTCCTTCTCCTGCGGACACAGCTTCTGGTTCAGGTTCAGGTTCTGGTTCAGCCGGAAAATCCCAACAAGTATTCCCTCCAGAATCGGTATTTGAACTATCCGTTGCATCAATATTTGGATTGCCCGAGCAGGCATTGGAATCAGCTACATTGGTATTGAGCACTGATCGGGTTCCAGAAGATTCCAGTCCCCACGGAGTTCCTGCGACGGACGAACGAAGCGATACCTTTGTTCCCAACGCCTGCCCGTTTAAATTAATATTCGTAAGCGTTGAAGTTGCGTTTGCAAGAAAACGAAGTTTAGAATTCGGCGTAATAGCAGTAAGAGTGCTGGAAGCAGAAACTGCCGAAGAAAAAATGATACTTGGATCGGTTTGCGCATCTGTGCCTGAACTGTTCGTGATCTCCAGATTGTTAAATTCCGAAGTTCCATCGAGCGTTCCGGAAAACGTCTGGGGCGAAGCACCATTCAACGTAGTAGTTCCAGAATTATGCGTGAAGGTTCCATTGTTGGTGTAATTGCCAGAAATTGATAAGAGGCTAGATGGAGCAGTTACGGTACCGGAAGTAATGGCAAAAGCACTAGTTGAGGCATTATTCGAAAAGGTCCATGCTCCACCTGATCCATTAAAGGTCACATTCCCAAAGGCATTAGACCCGGTTAAGGTTCCTGCAATCGTCTTTCCTGTGGTAGTGGCATTGAAGGTCACGGCATTCCCTCCTTCGGTAAACGTAGATCCTGTATCTGCGTCCCAGTTTCCAGCTACACTAATCGCACCTCCTGCAGTTAGTGTTGCATTGTCATCAATATGCAAAGAGCCATCGGTAGTTGAAGATGCATTTCCATGAATGGTGATTGCGCCACCTGGTACAAAAGTGTCTCCATTCCAAATATGGAGTTCTTGGTCTTTGAAGACTGAAAGGGCACCTCCGTTGGCTGTAAATTGAATATCTGCATCATCATCGCTATCAAACAAAGCAAGATCTGCAATCGTGGTTGAAGTACCAGACGTTCCTTCGTGTTTGACGATAAGGCGGTTTTGATAAAGGTCTAATCCCGTTATATTTTCTCCTGTTGTTGAAGCCTTTGTAAGAACAAAAGCACGGGTGGCTGAATCAGCGTCCACCCAAACAGCGATTGGATTTCCAATTGCGGGGTTCGCAGTAAGATCGATAGACCAGGTACCTGCTCCACTATCAGTGGTGGTTGATTGACTAGCTCCCCCATTGACGCTTAAATTAATCGTTTTCCCGGTCGTAATCTGTGTCGTTCCTTCATTAGAATACAGAGTTCCGGATATAGTGATGGTGGGTAAATTCCAACAGCTGTTATTTCCGCCATCAGAGTTTGAATCATTTGTCGCATCAATATTTGGGTCTCCGCTACACGCGTTAGAATCTTTAATATCTGTATTTAATACGGAGCGCGTTCCAGGAACCGCAAGATTCCATTGTGTGCCAGCCGTGGATGATCGAAGCGTAACCCGAGTACCAACTGCCTGCCCGTTTAAATCAATATTGGTAAGCGTTGAGGTAGCGCTTGCAAGAAAGCGAAGCTTAGTATCTGCCGTGATGGCTGTGAAGGTACTCGATGCCGATACTGCTGAGGAAAAAATGATGCTTGGATCAGTTTGCGCATCCGTACCCGAGCTGTTAATTATCTCAAGGTTATTAAACGCCGAAGGGCTGGTCATGGTTCCAGAAAGAGTTTGAGGCGAGACACCATTCAAGGTAGTAGTTCCGGAATTATGCGTAAAGGTTCCATTGTTTGTATAGTTTCCAGAGATGGAAAGAAGGCCGGAGGGGGCGGTTACGATTCCTGAACCACTTTGGATCGTAAAATCTGTAGTTGAGGCGTTCGCATTAAATGTCTTGGTACCGGAATCCAAAAACTCAATATGGTTGAATGTTGATGATCCGGTCATGGTTCCTCCCAAAGTTTGGTTAGATGTGCTTGCAAAAAATACAGTGCCGTTATTATGTTCGTATACTCCCGAGTTAGAGTAATTTCCAGCTATCGTTAAAAGTCCCGAAGGAGCAGTTGTGGTTCCCGAACCGCTATCGATCGTAAAGGCTGAAGTCGAGGCGTTAGCATTAAAGGTTTTGGTGCCCGCCCCTGAAAACTCAACATTATTAAACCCAGACGTATTGCTCATCGTGCCGCCAAGTGCTTGAGCGATAGTGCCGTTAAAAATAAGTGTTCCGGAGTTATGGGTAAAGGTTCCGTTATTGGTAAAGTCTCTTCCTATATATAAGGTTCCGGAGGGTGCGGTAACAGCTCCCGAAGTAATGATAAAGTCATTGGTGGTGGTTCCAGGGTTTGCCCCGAACGTCCAGTCTCCTGCGCCATCAAACAAAAGATCAAAGAAAGAAGAAGAACCAGGATCTATGGTGTTTCCTGCGTCTCCCGCATTGAATTTAACGGTCGAGCTGTTGGCGGTGAACGTACCTGAATTTGAATAGTTATCTCCTACTACTAAAACTCCGCTCGACGGGCCGGTTACTGCACCTGCGGTAATCGTAAAGTTATCCGTGGTTGTGGCACTCGAATTAAAAGTCCATGCGCCTGCCGCATCATTAAAATCTATACTGAAGAAATCCGCATTGGTTGCAGGTACTGTAATGGTCTTTGCAGTGGTTGAGGCATTAAAAGTTACCGCATTGGATCCTGACGTAAACGTAGATCCTGTATCCCCGTCCCAATTTCCTGCAACACTAATCGCACCTCCTGCAGTTAGTGTTGCATTGTTATCAATATGCAAAGAACCATCCGTAGTTGAGGAAGCATTTCCATGGATGGTAATCGAACCACCTGGCGCAAACGTATCGCCGTCCCAGACATGGAGTTCTTGGTCTTTGAAGATGGTAAGCGCTCCGCCGTCAACTGCAGTAAATTGAATATCAGAATCATTGTCATTATCAAAAAAGGCAAGGTCAGCATTAGTGGTTGAGGTACCGGACGTTGCTTCGTGTTTTACGATAAGGCGGTTTTGATAAAGGTCAAGGTTTGTGATGTTTCCATTTGTTGTAGAGGCTTTCGTTACAGTAAAAGCGCGTGTGTTGACATCGCCGTCGATCCAAACGCTAATTGCATTACCGACTGCCATTCCTTCAATGTTCTCAATCTTCCAAACACCAGATCCTGAATCCGTTGTTGTAGAGAATATTCCAGGCGTAGCGGTTGCTACTCGCAATTGAACCGTTACACCACCGCCATCTATTTGACTTATTCCCTCGTCTGAATAAAGGGTACCGGAAACCGTTATCGGAACTGCAGAGCTCGTAAATGTTACATCTGCATACATAGTAGCTACCTCAACAGCATCTAGAGGTCCTGCTTTAGCTTCTACTAATTGCACTCTTAAGCCGTCTACTTGGGTCTGAGTTAAAGATAAGCTGCTAAAAGTTGCCGATACCCAAGTAAAACCCGTAGTTAAGCCAATGTCTTGTCGCGTTTGTGGTGTCCCGTCAATAACAATATTGATGCCCAAATCATCATTCGTATCGGCCTTAGCATAAGCCCAAACCTGTACCTGGGTAGCAGTATCAACATTGCTAATCGTTCCCATATCAAATTCATCAACCTGGTTGTTTGTTGCGCTTCGAATGAAATCAGTATCATCTCCTGCTGTTGGTTGAGTAACAACTTCATCAATCGTAGTAAAATTCGTACCGGATGGCGTCGATGTCCAATTAACTGAAAAATCTCCGTCGGGTCTGATAACAGCTGTATCGGCTAACGCAATATTCGGCGTTGCTATAAAATAAATAGCTGGTGCAAGCGACATCGCAACCACAGTAATATTTAACACCACCGCAGTTAGTTTTTTCAAAAGAGTTAGATGCCTTTGTTTGATGTTTAACGAAGTATCATATTTTGAAATGTATTCAAAGATATTTTGCGAAACAAAACGAATATATTCTACAACTCTCGATTTTAATTGTTTGTAGAAAATTATTATTTTATCCGCATAGCGATTAATCAGAAACTTTTTATAAGAATTAAACCGTCGTTGGAAAACAATAGACCATGATCGCATAAGGCGATATGACTTTTTGTAGAAAATCTGAATTTGTTTATTTGCGTATTTTTGAAATATTATTATCTTCCGAGGAATAGGCTGAATATAAGCATGAACTTTTTTTCTTAGACGCGTATATTCTTCGTGAAGAATGGTAGCAAGTTCTTGTTTGTATTCTCGAAGATCATTTAAAATTTCGAGCTGCTTGTCGCCAATTTCAGAGAAGAAATTTTCAAAAACTTTTACCACGTCGCGGTATATTTTTCGCAAAGCCCTTTTCATAACGTTGAG
>JADFMT010000012.1 GCA_022563755.1 Patescibacteria group bacterium
TACCATTTAGTCTTCGATCGGCGCTTCTTCCCGCTCTTCTGGTTCAGGAGCAGGCGGCGAGATCCCATCAAGCGCCCGCTTATCACTTTTCAAATTGGCAATAATGCGCGTGACTTCGCGGTTTTCTGGATTAAATACTTGAATCCGCTCAAACTGTTGAGTTGCCAGTTCTTTATCTCCGATCCGGTCATAGATTAACCCCAAGAAATACCGAGCATTTGAATAATTGGGATTTAAGCTGACGGCGCGTTCAAAAACCTGACGGGCATTGTCCAGCTGATCTGTACGGTAATAAAGAAGCCCAAGCTGAAAAAGCACTCCGATATCATTCGGGCTTAAGAGAATTGCCTGCTTAACTCGTTCAATTGCCTCATTCACATTCCCTGCTTGATCTTCCATCTGAGCAAGCAGGAGATGAGCGGGCGTGTAATTGGGTTTCAGCTTTAATGCTTCCTCTAAGCGTGCTTTTGCCTCTTTGCGCTCTCCTTTTGAAAGGTTAATTCGAGCTTGAGCAAGATAGGGTTCAGGGCTTGTAGGGTTTTTTTCCGCGGCCTTCTGATAGGCAGAAAGCGCAAAGTCCGAGACCCCTGCAATTTGAAACGGAATGATAGCTTCGTAAACTTGCGCAAGCGCTAACCAATTCAATGGATCGATGGGATTGATCCGACTTGCTTCCTGGGCATGTCCAATTGCCTCACCGAGTAGATTTTCAAAGCGACTCTGAAGCTCTTCAGGTGCTAACCCTTCCTCTTGAAGCAAATTGGTAATACGTGCAAGTTTAATATCCACTGCCCCTCGATAATATTCATCACGCTTCTCAAAACGAATCGCACGGCTCACATACATTTCTGCCCCCTCAACGTCGCGGGCAATATTAAAGAGACGAACCCCTTTGCCAAAAAAGTAGGCCGCGGCATACTTCTGAGAAAAAAAATACGCACTAGAGGCGACCCCCACCAGTAAAAAGATGATGAGAAGTGCGGAGACAAAACCAGCGCCCGAGTGACTGAAGAGTTTTATGGTCTTCTCACCTGCAAGTCCATGCTCAGAGAGCATTCCCAAAAACATTCCCAAAAAAAGAAAGAAAAAAAGTGTAAGTACAAATCCCGGATTATAGAAGAAAAGGTACGTTAATAAAAAGGTAGAAGCAAAAAAAACCAGAACCAAAAAGGAATCCAGTTTTGCCCGGTCCAAGCGTACGAGCGCCTTAAACCCATAGAAGAAAAACGTAGCGATTAAAAACAAAAACGCCGCAGTACCCGCAAGTCCTGTGGTAGCAATAATAGATGGAAAGAACGCCGCACCGGAAGCAAACCGCACATTCCAAAATGAACCCTGGTTCACCTCAATCGGCTTAAACCGAATCCAATCGTAAAGAAACGTGGCTGGTCCTGACCCTAAAGCCACATTTTCTGCAAGTGCAGATTGAGTAACCGCCCACGACGCTGCCCATGACGGTCGGATCTCAACCGTCTGGGTACCCAAAAAAGAGGTAAAGAGGGATGCGCTTGCCGGAGCCAGAATAACAAAAAGCACTACCAAAATCATCAAAAAGGTAGGACGCAAAAGATGACGAGATGTGAACCGCAGAGAAAAAAGATATGCTAAAAGAATTAATAAAAAGGTAAAAAATGTCCACCAGATAATACCCACATTGACCGCAAGCATGACCACAAACGCGGCCAAAGACATCACCAAAAAAGATAACCGCAAGCTCTTGATCTGGACTACCTCAAAAAGAAAAAGTGCGACAAACGCTACCAGGCTAAAAAATATTCCAAATTCAATCCATGAGCCAAAAAGGTTGGAGGTTGAAAAGGGCAAATTGATCCACGGCACCACATTTAAGGAAAACAATACCCGAGCGGCCTGAACCAAAAATACAAGGGCGGCGGAAGCAAAAAATGCTAAAAGCCAGGTAAAGACATGGCGAGTTGTACGAAGATAAAAAGAAGCCATAAAACTCGCGAGCACAAAAAGAACTATTGCTATAACATTTGAGGGGTCTGTTGCAAGCGCAAGAAATGACGTATAGCGGCTAATAGAAAAAATTCCTGAGATTCCCCAGATGGAAGCCAATAGAACCAGTGCTAGCGCCAAATAGTTTTTCGGAAGTGTTACCACTCCTGCCTGTATCCGTCCGACAAGCCAGGCCACAAAAGCAATCAGAATAAGAACATATGCCAAAAAGACCTTGTTTAATCCTAGGGGGGTAACCGTGATCGGAAGCGCCCACAAAGGCAATAAAAATGCCAAAAGGTAAAGAGCCGCGCGTCCCGTCGTCTCCCAGAAAGGACCCTTGAGGAAAGAACTCATACGGAGGTTTTTATCCATGCCTTGCACTATATCAAAAAAGTGATTGACCGCCAAGACAAAATTATAAACAATAGAGTGATGGGACGATATCTCACGATCAAAGAAGCAGCGAAATATTTAGGGGTCTCGCCCCTGACACTTCGAAATTGGGATAAAAAAGGAAAGCTGGTAGCTATTCGCCATCCCATTAATGACTATCGTCTTTACACAATCTCCGATCTTGAAAAATTTTTAAAAAGATTTGAGGGTTCCCGTCCCAGAAAATTGAAAATTATATTTGAGGATTGACCCTGTTAAGCAATATCGCGAATTAAATCCGCGGCGACTAGTGCACACTAAGTTTACCCTAGTGTTCTAAAATAAAGGCAAGTTTTCTCATAAGTTTAATTAAGGGTTTAACGCTGCCGCACACGATATTGCCTAACGGGGTTGACAAAAAAATAAAATACATTATAATACAAATGCTGTAGTGCGTGGTCGCCCCAGCGTAACGCTGGGGAGGAAAGTCCGAACACCCTTTGACATCATGTTAAAGAAGTGGGTGGCGGGTAACGCCCGCCGGTCCTGATGCGAGTCAGGGCTAGGGAAAGTGCCACAGAGACAATACTATCCCGACGTCACGTCGGGAGAAAGGTGAAAAGTCTACAGGTGTTACTATGTTCTTTTATTAGAGCTCACAACTACTGTAGAATCCTAAATGGCAACATTTAAGAATGGTAAACCCCACTTGGTGCAAGGCCGTGTCCCGCTATTCATTGTTGAATTATAATGAAGAGCGGGAAGAGCCGCTTGATCCGTCTTGGTAACAAGACGCGACAGATAGATGACCATGGTCCCGCTACTCATTGTTTCATTATATGAAAAGCGGGATACAGAATTCGGCTTATAGCTACACAGCACAAAATCCGCCCATCCGGGCGGATTTTGTTTTCCTCAAAAAAGTCCAACCTCAACCTCCGAGGTTGAAGGGATATTAATCCACACCCCTGAACACCCAAAGGATCTTAAAACTGCTACAATAAACCCATGAAGCAGATAATAGTCTTTGCTTTTGTGTTTGTGGGACTTTTAAGCTCTCCTATTGTCTTTGCAGTGAATGACCTTCCCACTTCCCAAGCACAAGTCTTTCCGAGCTTCAAAGAAACCTTCGTGCTTCCTTTTGAGGTTGGAAAGAAGCAATGGGCAGCACTTCATCAATTCGTTGAAAATCAACTTCTAGATTTAGGACGTAGTGTGGGATCTTGGTTTAGAAATCAGGGAACGCCAAAAGATTTTATCACCCCAAGTCCTGATCTTATGCCCCCTTCTCAAACCCCCTCATCCCCAGATCTTCTTTCTCAAGAACTCCAATCTCTACGAGAAGAAATCAAAGCTCTTAAAGCCCAAGGACTTAAACCTTCAGTAATTCAAAGAGAACCCACTATTATAGAACGAGTAGTGTCTGGGCTTTCAGAAGAAGAGCTTACATTAGCCATCCAAGCCCTCAACAACAAATTCTTAAATGAGATTGCCCAGTTAAAGAGTCTGGTAAGTTCCAGAGCCGACGCAAACTTCCAAGCCATTGCCCTGACCAACAAGATTGATCGTTTAAGCAGTGTTACCCTAAACTCTGTTACGGTAAGCGGGGTCACAGGACTTACCGATGCAGATATTCCGGATGATATTACCTTGAATTCAGGCAGCAATGCAGTGTTTGCGGGAAACCTTACGGTAGATACCGATACGTTCTTTGTGGATGCAACCAATAATCGTGTGGGGATTGGGACGACGAGTCCATTGGATAAATTACATGTTCAATTAAGTTCTATTGGATTGGATTCAACTGAGATTAACGCTGAAACTATACTTATAGAAAGTGGTGATGGAGGTATAGGAATATACAGTACAGAAGCAGGAAGTTTTGGTTCAAGAATTGTTTTTGGTGAGATAAATTCTGGAACTCGGGCTTTAGTAAATAAATGGGGAATAATAAGAACTACGGGAACTGGAGGGGATTTGGCATTCACTTTTGGAGCGGATATAGATGCCGCAGCCAATACAGAAATTATGAGATTAACGGACGGCGGCAACGTCGGGATTGGGACGACGAATCCGACCTCCTTATTAGAATTAAGCGGGTCGGGGACACAAAGATTAGCAGTTAGAAATACCAACGAGTCAATCGGTCAGCTGGTCACTATCGATTTCCTGACGGGCTCTGGAAGTATTACCAACACAAATTTTATTGCTGGGTTACAAGCCAAAATCACCCAAGCAAGTCCAAGTGCCTTAAAGGGAGATTTAGCTTTCTTGGTCAACGCTGGGGATATTATATTCCAAGTAATGGTAATGGAAGGTAGTACAGGCAACATCGGGATTGGGACGACGAGTCCATGGAGAAAGCTCTCGGTTACTGGAACCGTAGGATTTGATGGGTTAACAACCGCTGCAGGAACACCTGATGCACTCTGTTTGTCTGTAAGTAACGAAGTCACGGTCAATACAGGGGTTGCCACCTGTACGGTATCTAGTGAGCGCTTTAAGCATGATATTCAAGACTTCATTGGGGGTCTGGATACTGTTGTAAACCTACGTCCGGTATCCTTTATCTATAATGGAAGCACAGAGCCTCGCATTGGTCTGATTGCTGAAGAAGTCAATAGGATTGAGCCTCGTCTGGTTGCTATAGGAGCTACGGGACTTCCTCGAAGTGTTCGCTATGAAGAATTGACTGCGGTTTTAACCAAAGCGATTCAGGAGATGCAGGCGCAAATTGAAACAATTAAAGCGGTCTCGGCTGGATGGAGTATTGCAAATGATGGAACGCTTCGGGTTAAAAAACTGGTGGCCCAGAAGATTGAGACTGACGAGTTAAAAATTAAATCCTCCAGAGGATTTACGATTTATGATGAAGATACTAAAGAACCGCTCTGTGTCAAAGCAAGGAGCGGAAATTTGGTTGTTGTTCCCGGAGAATGTGGCATCGCACCCACTCCCCAATCCCAACCATCCCAACCACAGATATCCGTATTGCCTGCTTTAATTTTAGATACACCTACCTCAACTCCAGATACCATAATAACTACTCCAGAAACTCCTATCAGTACTTCCACTCCGGATACTCCGATCACTGCTCCTGAAACAATTCTTGATACCTTAAGCGCAATGCCCACTCCTATCTTAGAAACGGCTACAACAACCCCAAACCCAGAACCTGAAGTCTCAACATCTACTCCTGCCATAGAATAGACCCCGTTAGGAAATATCGCGTGCGGCAGCGTTAAGTCTTTGGTTGGACTTATCATACAGCCTTCCTTTATCAAGGATATCGAATTAATTCGATATACTAGAGGCCGCGGGCTTAACTCGCGATATTGCCTAACGGGATAGACTCAATAATCTAAACCCTTACGGGCTTTGACGCCTTTTTCAAAAACATGTTTGATGTCGCGGATCTCGCTTACGATGTCTGCTTTTTTTATGAGCTCGCGCGGTGCATTACGACCCGTAAAAATTAAATCAACTTTTTTTTCCTGTGCTCGTTCAATGTATTGAACCACTCGCTCTTTTTTGACTAGTCCCAAATCCAATGCATTGTGGATTTCATCTAAAATAATCATGTCCCAATTACCAGACTCTAACTCTTGAAATGCTTCCTCAAGTGTCTTTTGGGCAGCTTCAATGTGTTTTTCTCGGGGGAGTTTATCACCTAAAATCCCCACAAAGCCCAAACCGCCTTTGCGAAGTTCAAATCCAGGCGGCCAGACCTTTTTATTATCCTCACCGGACTTCCAGGGTCCTTTAATAAATTGCAGCATTAAAACCTTGCGGCCATCGCCGCAAGATCGCTTGGCCTGACCTAAAGCCGAGGTGGTTTTCCCTTTCCCGTCGCCGGTGATGACGATTAGCATTCTTTATATGTCACAGGTAGCCCCTACGCAGGCAAGCTCTTTTGCGCCCTCTGTCGTATCATCTTTTTCGTAAAGCACAATTTGAGAAAAGTCAATGTCCGGAAATTTGGCTTTTATCTCGTGATAGCGCTCTTTAGTGATTGCTTCGTACGGTGCAAGTTGATACACCGTATCCTCACGCGGCAGAAATGAAAGCCCTCCCAGAATATCCCAGTGTTTGTAAAGCCAGTGCGCAACATCCAGCCATTCATCCTCGCCCACAGAGACCGTTACCGAAGGATTATGTTCTGTAAAATTTTCCTTTACGATCTTCCAATGTTCAAGCTGATCCAATGAGGTCATGTCATCGCTTACAACAGCACCTTCCGGAGCCTTAACCGGAAACTCAATCACATAGGTGTTCGCCGACCCTATCCCTTGTCCCACTTCTGGTTTATACGGAACTTTTTGGTCTTTTAACATGTGAAAAAGGCTATCGGTTGCCGAAATTCGGATGCGCCGGATATAGTAGGGAGCGTATCGAGGATGCATGCCGGAGGCAGCATCCGTAAGCTGCGAGACGGTTCCGGAAGGCTTCACGCAGGTAATCGCCGCGGAAGGCGCAACCCCAAAACGCGCGCCGTACTCGCGGTTCACTTTAATGGACGTTTCGCGCATCTTTTTTAAAGTCTCGGGACTACGCACAGCTGGCGAGTCCCATTGACCGGTAATGGAAACCCCGAGCAATCGTTCTTCATTGCAATTCCTGCGCCATTCTTTAGAAAGATAGGGAAAATTCGTTAAGGTCGATTGGTAGGTGCCCAAAATAGTTGCAAGACGTACCTTAGCGAGAAGGGATTCCTCGGTATCTTCTTTGCGCGCCACGACTTCGGTGAGATTACAAAATTCTTTTGATTTTAGAATGATCTCGGCGCATGGATTGGTGCCGGGTGGGATATTGGGCGGGACAAGATCCTCTTTTAGAATTTTCCATCTCCGAGCAGGAACCTGATATTTAAGCCCCCCGCGATTAAAAATACCGCGCTCGCCCGTTCCGCTTTTTGCAAGAGCCAGCCATTCTCCTATAAATTGAATTGCGGTTGGTTTTTCATTATACACTGCTGAATTATTAGCCAAGCTTCGCTGCGGCTCTTTTACATAAAATTGACCTTGTTTGGCGTCACGCATCTCAGCATCATCCAGGTCGGAAAGAGAGATCAAGGCGCTTCTTCGCACCCCGCCCGATACCACAATGTCACCGATCTTGCAGATAATGTCGTGAACATCAAGGTTTGAGAGCCTCTTTCCTTGCTTTGCTAAAATTTTTCTTTTGGAGAAAACCAATAGTTCCCGAAGCGGGCCCGGGCCCGAAGATTTCCCGCCCATGGTTTTTAGGCGGGCTCCCTCCGGGCGAAGCTTTGAAAAATCAAATTCAATATCTTTTCCAGAAAACCAGGTTTTAAGCCCCAAAGTCAGGGCATTACACCATCCCTCTTTACTATCCTCAATAACATGCGCCTGCAAAGCGTCCCCGCTTTGCTTTTTAATCTGGGGTAACTGCTGAGCGGTTTGGGATTCAACTGAAAACCCCACACCCGCACCACACATGGAGAGATACATAACCTCGGAAAAATCCTCAAGTTTACTGGGTGCGATATAGGAGCAATTATAGGCAGATGCATGAGTGGCTCGGGCTGCCTCTCCTGCGCTCCACATGAGTCGCATGGAAGGCATTACGTCTTGACGCAAAATGGCTTCCCGAAGCTCCCCGTATTCTTCGTCCTTTAGCGCATCCTCAAGATTCTCGCGCATAAAATCGAGATAACGATCTACGGTCTCAACCCAAGTCTCTCGCCTTCCTTCTGCGTCAACCCAGCGCGAGTAGCTGCGGTAGTAAACAAATTCTGCAAGCGGATTTCTAAAATATTTTTTGCTCTCATGCACGAGTTTCTTTACATGCACAGGGACTTTTTTCCGTTTTTCCCGAAGCTCGGAGCGCTTTTGACGATACAAAATATAGGCTTTTGCAGCTTTAGGAAAATCCATTAAAATGAGTTCTTCTTCAACAATATCTTGAATGTTTTCAATGTCTGGAATACTTCCGTCACTGTATTTTTTCTGGAGTTTCTTTATCACCGCCTCACTCACCCGCTCTGGGTCGGTTTTTAAATCCCCTTCACCCACAGCTTCCATGGCGCGAGATATGGCTCTCGAAATTCGCGTGGCATCAAAAGGAACAATCCGGCCATCGCGTTTCCGGACTTGTGTCAGGGTACCTATTAATAGCTGCGGGGTAAAAGACGGTTTAACCTTCGTGTGGGTTTGAGGCATGCTACGTGTATATAAATACTAAGGGTAAAATTGAAGACGACGCTTCTCAATTATACCCCACCTGTTTCGAAAGTGAGAACTGTGGAAAAAGGTTACTAAAAAAAGTTACGTTTTATCTTTGTCTCGCTTCGTGCGGCGAAGGAATGCAGGAACAGAGTCCCAATCCGCCTCTTCAACCCCCTCGCCTTCCGGGGACGGTTTGGCTGACCTGCGGCCTTCGTTTTGAAAAAGTCCCTGCATTCGGCCTTCATGAGGAAAGCCTGAGGCAATCACGGTGATCTTTATCTCGTTTTTCTTCAGGTTCTCATCCCTAAACGCTCCAAAAATGACTTTTGCGTCTTTATCAATAGACTCTGTAATTACCTGCGCGGCTTCTTGGATCTCTAACATCGTCATATCATCGCCACCTGCTACCGAGAAAAGCACTCCTTTGGCGCCATTAATGGAAAGATCTAAAAGCGGAGAGTTAATTGCAGAGCGTGCGGCATTCTCGGCTCGCCGCTCGCCGCTTGCCCTGCCAACGCCAATAAGTGCAGAACCGGCATTCTCCATCACGGCCCGAACATCTGAGAAATCGACATTTACAATGCCCGGTAAGGTAATAATGTCCGATATTCCCTGAACGGCTTGACGCAGAATTTCATCACACATCGCAAACGCGGAAAGAAACGGGGTATTTTTATCCACTAAAGAGAGCAATCGGTCATTGGGGATAATAATCATGGCATCCACTTGTTCACGCGCGCGGAAAATTCCTTCCTCAGCAATCTTAGCCCGCTGGACTCCTTCAAACGAAAAAGGTCTCGTTACCACTGCGATTGTCAAAATTCCTGCGTCTTTTGCAAGAGATGCAATCACGGGCGCCGCCCCCGTGCCGGTTCCTCCTCCAAATCCGCAGGTGATAAAGATCATGTCCACGCCTTCTAAAAACTCTTGAATCTCAACCCGGTTTTCCTCAGCAGCCTGCCGACCTAATTCCGGATCCATCCCCGTACCCAGTCCTCGGGTAATGGAACTGCCAATATGCAGTTTTTGGGACATCAGGCTGTTATGCAAATCTTGAGCGTCCGTATTGATCCCAATAAAATCCACCCCTTTTACTTTGGAGCGGATCATGTGATCTACGGCATTGAGCCCGGATCCCCCCACACCGATTACTTTAATTCTTGCAAAGGTTTCTACGTCTGGTTTTACTTGCGGCATAATGCTTTCATACTATGCATCAGGAAAAACCACAATATTGACATATTATGGTAAAAGTGACTTTATCAAACGAACCACAATGTTTTTGGTTTTATGCCTTATCCCAAGGCCAAAGCCAAACTCGCTACTCTGCTTTGGAGAATCGTTTGCTAAAAGACAAAGCCCAATGGCAACCGCCCACAATCGCGAATCAATTGCAGACGGCAGATTCACCTTCTGCAAGGATCCAATCTGAACGGGCAGCTCAAGACAATCTTTCGCAAAATCAACAAGCTCGGACAGACACGCTCCTCCGCCAGTCAAGATAACTCCGGCAGGCAAAAGACGTTCTCGCTCAATTTTTTTCAGATGTTTATTGGTCAGTTCGAAAATGTCCGATAGGCGCGCGGAAACAATCTCGGCCAGTTGCTTTTTTGAGTTCATACCCTGACTTTCAAATGAACGTTTTAGCTCTTCAGCTTCGTCTAAAGTTGTCTTAAACCCAATAGCCACATCGTGCGTAATATTAGCGGACCCGATTGGTAAAACTTCAAGAGAAATCGGCATTCCTTCCTCATATGTCACCAAAGAAACGGTAGCGGCGCCAATATCCATTAGGATTGTACCTACATCTTTGTTTCTATCGGACAAAATTGCGCGGCTCGATGCCAAAGGTGCTGCTATAACATCTTCTACACCGATCCCGGCGAGCTCGGCGCATTTAACTAAATTGCGAATGTCTTTTTGAAGAACTGCAATAAAAATCGCCTGACATTCTAATTTGGTCCCGTTCATTCCTACGGGATTTGTGGTTTTTAGATGAGCATCAATAGTGAATCCTAAAGGGAAGCTATGTAAAATTTCGTGGTTAATCAAGGGATGTAAGTTTGCCTGGGCCGCTTCCAGTACTCGTTCAACATCAAACTCTGAAATCTCGCTTGAGGCGCGTGAGACCGCAACACTTCCCTTGGATCTGAATGCTTCGAGCCCCGCGCCTCCCACTCCCAGAAAAGCGGATTTAACCCGAACTCCGGCTTGTCTTTGTGCCATGCGTAAAGACGTCTCAAGACTTTTTGAAGCAGCCTCGATCTCTACAATCCTCCCCCTTCGAACTCCGGTTGAGAGGACTGAGCCCAAACCTAAAATCTGAAGCGTTTCTTCATTGGCGCCCCGTGTTCCGATTACGCTTTGAATCGTAGCGCTTCCAATATCAATGCCTACGGTAATATGTTTAGCCATTTTTGCTCAAGCTGCTCCATATGCGCGCGTGCACGCTTCGTGTGATGACGAAGACCCTTTAGGTGCAAAAGCGCATGGACAAAGAGATAAAGGACATACTTTCTAAAGGACACCCCGCGTTCCTTTGCCTCTTTACCAGCAACAGATAAATCGATAAAAATCTCGCCACTGAATTTCTCAAGAGGGAATGCAAGAATGTTTGTCGGACCGGATTTTTTGCGATACTTGCGGTTCAGCTCGGCCATCCGCTTACGAGACAGAAAAACCAAGCTAAGGCTGTAACGTGACGATAGTATTTTATTTTTAATTTTCTCCCAGGAGAGTCGAGGCGGCTGGATGCGACTTAAATTTCTAACCGACATATCTATATATAATCAGACTCCCAAGGCTTTTTTTACGGCTTTTGCTACCCGCTCTCCCCCGGCCCGTCCTTTTAGGCCAGCCATTGCCGCTTTCATGGCTTTGCCAAAATCTGCCTGCGTCCTGTACCCTGCCTCACGCACGCTTTGCAAGATAATCTGCTCTAACTCAATATCAGACATCTCTCGTGGCAAGTATGTCTCAAGAATTTCGGCCTCTTTGCCTTCTTTTTTAGCAAGATCCTCACGGCCTCCTTTTCGAAATTGTCCCTCCGCATCCTTTCGTTTTTTCACTTCAGAACGTAACACTTTAAGAATCTCTTCATCCGAAAGGCCGACATCTTTTTTACCCAGCTCTATTTCTCGATTCGCAACTGCCGCTAATACTAAGCGTAGAGTGGAGACCCGTAGAGAATCGCCGGCTTTAAGAGTTGTTTTCAGATCGTCTTCAAGTTTTTGTTTCAGCACTATAATTATAGTCTACCAAGTTTTCGCAATTTTTCTATCTCTTTTCGTCGCTTAAGACGAAAGAGGGCGTGTTTTCGTTTTTTTCCTAAAGAGGGCTTTCGCGCCCGAAACCGGCGCTTTCGAGCCTCAACCAAAACACCGGCTTGTTGAATGCTTTTTTTAAAGCGCCTGAGGACGGCTGACGTGGTTTCATTCTCGTGTCGTTTGATTTCTACCATATTAATTCCCCGTTAAATGCAAATGAACGTGATCGATAATTTGCCCGCCCTCCTGACCCACATTGAATAATAATTTATATCCTCGTAGATTCTCTTTTTTCGCCATGTCCCGCGCAAGAAGAATCAGACTACCTAACAACTCGCGATCCACATCTTCAACCTCTTTAATAGAGGGGATATGTTTTTTTGGGGTTATCAAGAGGTGAATCCGGGCTTTGGGATTAATATCTTTAAAAATAATAGTCTCTGCATTTTCAAATATAATGTCTGCCGGATTTTCTTTTCTAATGATTTTACAAAAAAGGCAATTCATCATTTTTTTCCGCCCAAGGCGGATCCACCTCGGGTGGATATTTTTTTCTTTAAATAATCAAGAAGTTTATTTTGTAAGATTGTTTCTTGGGCTCCGGAGGCCATATCGCGCACAATGATTTTCGCATCCAAAGCCTCTTTTTGTCCAACGATAAGCACCCACGTCGCTCCCCGCTTGTCTGCAAGCTGAAGTTGGGAACGAAGGCCATCTTTTGAAAATGGTTGCGCAATATTAAATTTTGCCTTACGCAAATCTTCAAAAAGCAAAAAGCTCTTTCGTTGCGCTTGGGGACCGAGTTGAATGAGAAAAATACTGGGGGCTTTTTCCTTAAACGGTTTGGCTTTTTGCGCCCTCAACTCCTCAACAACCCGGTCAAGTCCAATTGACCCCCCCACACCGGCGACCATTTTCTCGCCCAGTGCTTCTGCCAGATAATCATAGCGTCCGCCACTTGCAAGCGCGAGGTCTTTTTTATCCGTATTTTGATCCTCTCCCTTGCTCTCCCCTAGAGAAGATGGATTCTTATCACCTCTAAAAAATTCAAACACCGTACGAGAATAATAATCCAGGCCGCGAACCAAATAAGGATTGAGGTAATAGGGAATCCCAAGTTCATCTAAAAATTCTAAAACGGTTTTAAAGTGAGCCTTGCAAGAAGAGCACGCATAATTTACCATCTGCGGAGCTTCTGCTTTCAGGTCAATGCAGTTTGGATTTTTGCAATCCAAAAGCCGCAAAGGATTTGTTTTAAGACGCCTGTGGCAATCCTTACAAAGCGAATTTACTTTTCTCCGATAGTACGCTACCAGATCTCTTCGGTACTCTGGGCGACACTCTTTATCTCCTAAAGTATTTACATGAACCAGATAGGATTTAATGCCGATTTCCTGAAAAATGAGTGAGATTACCCAGATAACAAGCGCATCGGCAATCCCGGCTTCCTCTCCAATAATCTCGCAACCAAACTGCCCAAATTCCCGAAAGCGGCCGCGCTGAGGGCTTTCGTGACGGAAAAAAGAGCCGGAATAATAGAGCATTACAGGCTGCGGCCACGTATGCATACCGTGTTCAAAATACGCGCGGATGATCGGAATCGTTCCTTCAGGACGCAGTACCAGCGAATCCCCGCCGCGGGTCCGAAAGGTATACATTTGTTTCTCAACAACATCTGAACTCTCACCCAGTGTGGCAGTAAAGAGTTCAGTTTTTTCAATATGAGGAGTGCGAATCGGCTGGAATCCGTATGCGCGGCCAATTTCCTCGGCTTTTTGTTGGACAAACTGCCAATACAAAAAATCGTGAGGCAAAATATCTCGTGTCCCCTTAGGAGTACGTAAAAAATCTTTTTTGAATTTATATTCTGGCATATTATTGTCCGGGCATATAAGCAAATGCAGTAGGCGGCCAGAGTCTTAGAAGCGCGCGGCCAATAATGTTTCCTTCGGGAAGCGGGCCCCAACTTCTAGAATCCAGGCTGGACTCTCGATTGTCGCCTACAACAAAATATTCCTCCTCTCCAAGCTGCCAACTTCGGTCGTCCATCATGACAACCTCGCCAGGCAAGCCGACGATCCGTTTAATAAAAAATTTTGAGGGCTGCTCCGGAAAACGAAACACAATTACCTCCCCCTTTTGGGGGTCGCGCAGAAAGTTATAAGTAAACTCGTCAACAATCAAATAGTCCCCGCTTTGAAATGTGGGCACCATAGACTCCCCGCTTACAATAAAGGGCTGGGCTACATACATCCGGATCGGTAAAACGATCACGAGCACAACCAAGCCGAATTTGACGATTTCCCAAACCCCGCCAAAAAACTTTGACATTCCTATAAAATAGCAGGGATTTTAGCAAAAATCAAGAACTTGCTACACTAGGTATATGAAAACAATTATAGGGCTTGGAAATCCAGGAAAAGAATATGAAAAAACCCGGCATAATGCTGGCCGGATGGCTGTTGAGGCGTTTGCAAAAAAACATGAATTCCCTGAGTGGGAATTTTCTAAAAAATATCAATCGTTCGTATCAGTTGGGAAAATAAGAAAAGAGAAAATTTTATTACTTCTTCCTGAAACGTTTATGAATCATTCTGGGAAAGCCGCAAAAGGGCTCGATGCGAAAAACAGTATCGTGGTTCACGATGATATTGATCTCACGCTTGGGGCATTTAAAATTTCATTTGGGCGGGGCTCGGGCGGCCATAAAGGCGTATCTTCAATCATCCGCGCGTTTAAAACGAAAGATTTTTCCCGCATCCGCATTGGCATCTTACCTCCTAAAAAGCCTGATCACAAAAAAATGCCCAATTTTCTCACATCAAAATTCCGCACACCCGAACTTCAAACACTCTCTCGTCTCTTCAAAAAAACCTCCGAAGCCCTTGAAACCGCAATTCTTGAAACCCCTCAAAAAGCCATGAATCTCTATAACTAAAACAAGAGGTGCCGCGCGGTCGCTCGGCACCTCTTAGATGGGTTCTAACGCTTTGGGAAAAGCTTGTCAAGCGCCTCCGAAAACTATTTATTTTCCTCTCCTAAATAGGCTAAGGTCAGGCGGCGTTCAGTGGGCTCAAAAAGAATAATCTGAAATGGGTATGTTTTGCCAAGCTCAATCTTCTCTCTCATGTCTTTCTCTGAGCCAAACTCCGAGATATGCACAAGCCCTGCCACGCCTTCCTCAATCGCCACCAATACCCCGTAGCGATTCATTCGAATCACCACGCCCTCAACGATGTCTCCTTTTTTATATTTTTCTTTTACCTTCTCCCACGGGTCCGGCTCTAAGGCCTTAATCGAGAGTGAAATCTTACCCCCTTCAATCCCAATAATCTTTGCTTTAACCTTCTTGCCAATTTCAAAAAAGGACCGAGGATCATCTACCAAAGACCACGAAAGCTCCGAGATGTGAGAAAGGCCTTCAAGGTTATCTTCAATTTTTATAAATACTCCAAAATCCACCACGCCGGTTATCTCGCCCTCAATCACATTGCCAACTTTATATTTCGCAAGTACTTCTTTTACTTCATCGGTTTGAATTTCTTTCTCTGAAAAAATGAGCTTATCTTCTGTTTGGTTGGCGGTGATAATGGTAACCATTAAGGTCTCTCCCACCAATTTTTTCAGCTCATCTAAAATTCTCTCTTTATCCCCTCCTTCCACCCGAGGATAATGGGCTGGACGCAGCTGAGAAGCAGGTAAAAATCCTTGAATACCTTCCCACTCAAGCACCAAACCGCCCTTGTTCGCTTCTTTTACCTTGAGCTCTAAAGGAATATGTCGCTCGGCCAGTTCTTGAGCCTCACGCCAGATGATCTCCTGACCTGCTTCTTTTAAGGAAAGTTCCACATACCCCTGTTCATTTTCCATCTCTGTAATTTTTGCGGTGACGTGATCTCCGGCCCGGAGATTTCGGACCATGTCTTTTGCCTGTGTAAGTTCGCGGCCATACACAATGCCTACATTAAAAGGGCCCAAATCAATAAACAAGGTCGATTCCTTGCGACCAATAATCACTCCATCTACAAAATCGCCCACCTTGGGTATAGAGATGCTGACAGACTTAAAAAGATACTCCATGGGACTGGAGCTCACCTCATTAGAAATAGAATTTTTAATGGGATTTAAATTTTTTGGTTCCAAAACTTTCTCATGCGCATCCTTATTTTCCATAGAGATGATTATAGGCGTTCGCTTATAAAACCGCAAGTATGCCTCCGGACGCCATAGACAAAAGGCTAAAATACGCTAAAATACCTTATGGTAATCACTTACTATGGACTTTCATGCTTCAAGGTAAGCTCGGGTGAGATCACGCTGGCATTTGACCCGCCCTTAAAAAAATCCTCGCTTCGTTCTCCTCGTTTTCAGGCTGATATCGTTCTTTTGAGCCGCGAGCATGAAAACCAAAGTGGAGACAAGATGATCGCAGAGAAAGATGACCTGCCCTTGAAAATTAAGGGACCCGGAGAATACGAAATACGAGGAGTGAACATTTTTGGTATTCCCTCCTATCATGATGAAAGCCTTGGAAAAACACAGGGTTTGAGTACGATCTATGTCTTGGAGCTCGAAGACCTGCGCCTCTGTCACCTCGGGGACTTTGGTGAGAAAAACCTTCGGGCCGAGACCCAAGAAGCCATAGGGCGAGTAGACATTCTTTTCCTACCCATTGGGGCGGGCAGTGTAATGAACAGTGCGAAAGCTATAAAAATCGCAAATCAGCTTGAGCCCAAAATCATCATTCCAATGCATTATGACACAAAAGAACTCGATCTATTTTTAAAAGAGGCGGGGCTTGAAAATTCAAAACCTGAAGAGAAACTTACGCTTAAGAAAAAAGACCCGCTGCAAGATAAAACCGTAGTCCGCGTACTTAAACCAACGATAAATTAATCTATGGGACTTTTGGAGCAAATTGAAAAAATTCAAAAAAAACCAAAGGCAATGCGGATACAGATTTTAATTGCGGGCGTTGCAGTCATTATGGCAATCATCATCCTCGTCTGGATCCAGAGTATGCGCTATACCTTTTCAAAAAGCTCTCCTGCCATAGAGACTAAAGAAATAACCCGGCCTTTAATGCTTTTGTGGCAAACCGCACGCGAAAGTTTCTCCGATCTGAAAAACCAATTTCAAAATTTCCGGAAAAATAATGAGTGAAGTGAATATATTTTTCTGGAAATTCTATTAACTCACTAACATTCGTATAAAATTAGCATGGCTGATACAGAAAAAAATCACATAACACCGCGAAGCATTGTAAAAGAGATGCGCGAGTCCTATCTAGATTACGCCATGAGTGTAATTGTCGCGCGCGCCCTGCCCGATGTTCGCGATGGTTTAAAACCAGTGCATCGCAGGATCCTGTACACGATGCATGAAATGGGCTTGAGCTCGGGGGCGAAATACCGTAAATCTGCGGCAATCGTTGGAGATGTGATGGGAAAATATCATCCGCACGGTGATACCGCAATCTATGATTCTCTTGTGCGCATGGCTCAACCATGGAGCTCACGGTACCCGCTCATTGACGGGCAAGGAAATTTTGGCTCGCTGGATGGCGACAGCGCAGCTGCGATGCGCTATACCGAGGCGCGCATGACCCCCTTAAGCTCGCCAATGCTTCGCGACATTGAAAAAGACACGGTTGACTTTGTTTCCAATTATGACGGTACTCAAAAAGAGCCGACGGTGCTACCAGCCACGGTCCCCCAGCTTTTATTAAATGGTTCTTTGGGAATTGCCGTTGGAATGGCAACCAATATCCCGCCGCACAATCTTGGAGAAGTCATCGATGCCACGATTCACCTCATGAAACATCCTGCTGCTGCAACCGAGGATTTAGTAAAATTTGTTCAGGGTCCTGATTTTCCAACAGCTGGGTTAATTTTTAATAAACACGACATCCACCAAGCATATGCAACCGGCCGGGGCGGGGTGGTAAACCGCGGAGAAGTAGAAATTGTTGAGAAAAAACAAAAGCAATTCCAAATCCTCATCCATTCTATCCCCTACCAGGTTAACAAGGCTGAACTCATTATTAAAATCGCTGATTTAGTGCGCGAGAAAAAAATTGAAGGCATTCGCGATGTTCGTGATGAATCCGATAAAGACGGGCTTCGGATTGCCATTGACTTAAAAAATGATGCGGTTAGCCAAAAAATCCTTAACCGTCTCTATAAGCATACGGATCTAGAGAAGACCTTTCATTTCAATATGCTCGCCTTGATTGGAGGAATTCAACCGCAAGTACTTTCGCTTAAAGGAATCCTTGAAAATTTCATTTCGCATCGCCGCATCATTGTTGAACGAAGAACGCGCTTTGATCTCAAAAAAGCCGAGGAGCGGGTGCACATTTTAGAAGGCCTGAAAAAGGCGCTCGATCACATTGATGCCGTCATTAAAACCATCAGATCTTCTAGCGATCGCGCAAGCGCACATCAAAATCTCATGAAAAAATTCTCGCTCTCGGGCTTACAAGCCGGTGCCATTTTAGATATGCGTCTAGCTACGCTTGCGGGTCTTGAACGCCAAAAAATCACAGATGAACTTTCAGAAAAACAAAAACTGATTGCTGGTCTCAAAGCACTCCTGGCAGATTCCAAAAAAATTCTAGATGTGATCTCGGAAGAATTATCTGAGATAAAAAAGAAATACGGGGACGCGCGAAGAACCAAAGTGATTGCGCATAGAGCCGCGACCATCAACGCCGAGGATCTGGTTCCTGAAGAGGAAACGGTAATGGTACTAACCAAGAGCGGCTATATCAAACGCGTAAATCCGGAAGAATATCGAGCACAGAGACGCGGCGGCCGAGGACTGGTTGGAACCGACATGAAAGAAGAAGATGTCGTGAGCGTCTTTCTTTCCGGAAACACGCACGATGATCTGTTGTTTTTCTCGTCAGCCGGCAAAGTGTACCAAACCAAACTCTATGATGTTCCGGAAGGAAAACGCACTTCAAAAGGAAAATCCATTGCGAATTTACTGCCGCTTGCCTCAGACGAGGTAATTACTTCCGTTCTGGCATTCCCAAAAGCAAAAAAGAATGAAAAATTATTTTTGCTCATGACTACGGCCCGCGGTATAATAAAAAAGGTAGAGCCTTCGCATTTCGGGGATGTTCGACGTTCCGGAATCATTGCGCTTCGCTTGCAAAAAGGGGACACGCTGCGGTGGGTACGGATTGCTGCAGCCGGAGACCACATTATTCTCGCCACCAAACAGGGCAAAGCGATTCGATTTAAAGAATCTGACATTCGTCCCATGGGCAGGACTGCGGCCGGAGTATCTGCGATGCGCATTTCAAAAGCCGACGAGCTCATTGGCGCAGATGTAATTGCGTCCGGCGAAAAAAATGCCTATCTCCTTGTGATGAGCGAAAATGGATTTGGCAAAAAAACCAATGTAAAGCATTATCGCCTGCAGCGACGGGGTGGCGTAGGAATTAAAACCGCGAAGGTGATTTCAAAAACCGGCCCGCTGGTTTCCGCAAAGATCATCTCGCCGGAATTTGAAGAACTCATTGCGATCTCTCAAAAAGGTAAGGTGATCCGCATCGCGCTTGCAAGTATTCCCGAGCTTAGCCGATCGACCCAAGGGGTACGCGTCATGAGACTAGGAGATAAAGATTTCATCGCGTCATTAACATGTTTGTAATTTGAGCAGGGACGAAAAAATTTTTATTGCCAAACCTTTACCCCGCTAGATGAGCGATCTCTGCGAGCTCTATCTAATGGGGTGCGCAAATTTATTTATTCGCTAACGCTCATATAAATTTGGCATGCCTTTCGTAAACCCAGAACAAGTTATCAAATCCATTGGCGTTGAGCTTGGAATGCAAGTGGCAGATTTTGGCTCTGGGCCGGGATTTTACTCGATTCTTCTGGCAAAAGCCGTTGGTCCGAATGGCCGAGTTTATGCCTTGGATGTACAAAAATCCATGCTTGAGCTCGTTCGGTCAAGGGCCCGCCAAGCCCGACTGTTAAATATTGTCACTATGTGGTCAGATCTTGAGACCGCTCGCGGCTCTGGGCTTGCAGAAAATACCGTGGAGGTTGTGATCGTATCAAACATTCTTTTCCAAGCAGAAAACAAAAAAGGAATGCTTGCCGAAACCTTTCGAATTCTTAAGCCCGGCGGAAAGATCGCAGTGATTGAATGGGACTCCTCGGCGGGCGGCACGGGCCCCACGTCCGATAAAATCGTAAAGCGCGATGTAGCCGAAACCTTACTTGCAGATACTGGATTTACGCGAGAAAAAGAATTTTATGCCGGAGATAACCATTACGGTCTGCTTTATAAAAAACCCGAATGACTAATTTCTAATTACTAAATGGGTAAATTACAAATCATCATCATTGGGGTATCCATTATTCTTGCCATTGTTGCATTGCTTCTTTTTGCCGGCTTCATTCCGGGTTTTAAGGCAGGACAACCGGGACAGACAGGCGAAATTTCTGTTTGGGGAACCATTCCGCAAAAACTTTTAGCGCCCGCTCTGGGTGATTTTCGCCTGCGCTTTAAAGATATCACGGTTACCTACCGGGAATTTAGTCCGGAAACCTATATTGACGAGCTAATCAATGCTCTAGCATCCAATAGAGGGCCTGATGTTTTTTTACTTCCTCAAGAGCAGATTCTAAAACAAAAAGACAAAGTTTTTATTTTAACCTCTGATATTTATCCTCTGCGGGTTTTTCGCGACAATTTTTTGGATCTTGCAGGAATTTATGAAACCGAGGAAGGAATCGTGGGCGTTCCGCTTCGCGTAGATCCCTTGGTGCTTTATTGGAATCGCGACCTTTTCGGGCAAGCAGCCGTTGCAAAACCGCCTGCGACCTGGGATGAATTTTCTGACGCTGCCCAAAAACTCACAAAAATACAAGGAGGAAAGATTCTTCAGGCGGGCGCTGCCTTGGGGGAGTTTCGAAACATTCGAAATGCAAAAGACATCTTAGCGCTTCTAATGCTTCAGACCGGAAGTCCGATTGTAGACCCGAAAACCCTAAGGCCCGTCTTTGCCGAACGGGGCCAAAACATCCTCTCGCCGGCAGAAGAAGCCCTGCTCCTTTTCAACAGCTTCTCAGACTCCCGCAAAGACACGTATAGCTGGAATCGCACATTGCCGGAAGCTCGCGAAGCATTTAGCTCCGGACGGCTTGCCATGTATATTGGCTATGCATCTGACCTGGACCCCATTCTTGCCCAAAATCCGCATCTGAATTTTGACGTTCGTGAAGTACCCCAGATTCGGGATGGCAAATTCAACGTCACCTTTGCAAAAAGCACCGCATTTGTGGTCTCAAAACAAAGCCCGAATATCGCAACCGCACTCACCTTTATCTATGATCTGACTGGATTTAACCAGCAAAAACTCTTGGCTGAAAATTCGCTCGTACCGCCGGCCCTGCGCTCGCTTCTTGCCCAAGCACCGGAAAATCCCATCTTGGTAAATTTTTACCGGGCAGCAATTCGCTCGCGCGCCTGGCTGGATCCGGATCCGGTTCAAACCCGTCTGATCTGGCAAGAAATGGCTGAATCCGTGCTTAGCGGGGCTAAAAGAATAAATGAAGCTGTACAAAGTGCGCAGGCGCAATTTTCAGCATTCATTCCTAAAACCAATTAAAAAATGAGGGTTTTAATTTTTACATTTTTATTGATCTCGATTGTCCTTACACCCTATTTCGTTTTTGCAGGTCATGAGGGTGGATTCGTGCCTTGCGGTGATCATGTTGATAGCCAAGGAAAAGTAACGAATCCTTGCACTACTTGTCACTTTATGGGACTTGCAAATAACATAATAGACTTTCTTTTCCAGATGATTGTCTTACCGCTTGCAGCACTAGGTATCTTAGCAAGTGGCATTGTGCTCCTTACCGCAGGCGGGTCTGAAAGCCGGATTTCCATGGGCAAAACCATGCTTTGGAACATCCTGATCGGCTTCTTTATTGCCATAAGCGCCTGGGCTATAATTAATACCGTATTAGGGAGTATTGTAAAACAAGAATTTCATTATTTAACAGAATCATTCCCTGCCTGTCCTGAAAATTAACATTCATTTATGCAAAAACTTATCCACATGCGATTTAAACCCTCTTTGCTTAAATTTCTTAGTTTCTTTATACTAGGATTGAGTTTGGCCAGATTGGCTTTGGCTCAAGTTGAAAACCCGCTTCAAGCCGAAAATTTTGGCCAGATTATAGAAGGATTAGCGCAAGCAATTGCAACGATTGGAATTCCGATTGCTGCAATCTTCATCATTTATTCTGGGCTTTTGTTTGTAACCGCGCGCGGGAACGAAGAACAGCTGACCCGGGCCAAAAAAACCCTGGGTTGGACCTTGATCGGTACCATTCTTGTGGTAGGAGCATGGGTAATTGCGCAAGCGCTTAATGCGCTTTTACAAACATTATAATAAATTATTCGTTAAAAGGTCGTTAAAATACTAAATAAGAAAAAATAAAAATGAAAAATTATTATAAAATCCTTGGCAGCACAGTCCCGCTGCTTTTCCCGATGTTGGTATTGGCACAAGGAGATGTGCAGGCTTTTCTCAGTTCTATTATAGGTGTTTTGAATCAAGTTGTCCCCCTACTGATAGCAATAGCTGGCGTTGTTTTCTTGTGGGGCGTTGTTCTATTTGTCATGGGCGCAGGAGACGAAGAGAAAAGAAAGACGGGACGCAACTTAATTATTTATGGTTTGATTGGACTTGCAGTTATGATATCTTTTTGGGGACTCGTTAATATACTATTAGCGACATTTGGTACTGGATCACGCGCTATACCCACCATTCCAAGCATTCCACCTCCTCGATAAATAAACTTTTGTATTCTCTATGCGCCGCTTTGTTCTAAGTACTTGGCCTGTATTGTTTTTTGCGCGTTTTGCTTTTGCCCAAACAACGGTCAGAGGACTTGCAGACAGAATTATAAGCGACCTTCTAAATCCCTTGATTGCGGTTTTAATTGGTGTGGCAGTAGTGGTATTTCTCTGGGGTGTAGTAGAATTTATTGCAAAAGCTGGAAACGAAGAAGCTCGTTCCACCGGCAAAAAACATATCATCTGGGGTTTAATTGGTCTTGCCATTATGATCTCTGTCTGGGGAATTGTACGAATTCTCTCAGACTTTATCTGTGGCGGGCCATGTGGAACAGGAGGCGAAATTGGTCCTGGCGGATTTGCGCCGTTCTAGAACATCGCAGATTGCTCTTTTAAGTCCAATGCCTGATTAACTAGTTGGTCCGCCTCTTTATTTTTAGTGCGAGGTACGGACTGAAAAGAAATACTCCCGAAATCTATTTTTAGATTCCAGATTTTAAGAAAAAGCGGGCATAATTTTTCATCTTCTATTTTATATTCTCCATTGAGCTGCTTTGTGACCAATTCTGAGTCCGTATAAAGCTCAATATTCATTTTCTTTGTAGAATCCTTGCCAAAAAGCTGCTTTGCCCGCTTAAGCGCAAAGATAACGGCTTCATATTCCGCCTCATTATTGGTGCGCCTTCCTAAAAATTCGCTGTATTTTTTAATCGTGCCTCTTTTCTCATCCTGAATTACCACCCCAATGGCTGCAGGCCCGGGATTGCCTCTCGCACCGCCGTCGGTATAGATCACGAGTTTTTGAAAATGGCCCTTCATACTTTACGAAAATCCACAATTTTTAGACGCAATTCATCATACCCTCTAAAATTTGACATTTCCATGGCTGCAGCCAAATCAATATAGTCACCCTTGGCAATGGGATCGGGATGGTTAGAGATCCAAAACCCAATGGCCTTTATTATCTTGCCCTCGGCATTTTTAAACGCAAATTCCAAGTGGATGCCGTCATTACCAAAGGTACGAACATTCTCTACTCCTAAATTCTTAAAAAGAAATACGGGTTTGGGATTCCCCTGTCCAAACGGCTCAAGGCGCGAAATTTGAGTCATTGTTTTCTTATTTACTTCATCTAACGGTAGTTCTTTCTCTATGATAAGCTCACCTTAAGGTTTTTTTTCTTTCGTTATTTTTTCAAAAGCTTCT